>JBMTYA010000185.1:0-2932 GCA_049454015.1 Ilumatobacteraceae bacterium
ATTGGTCCTTATACACCTGTCGTGCGTGCCGGCGACTGGATCATCGTCTCCGGACAACTCGGACTGCGGGACGGCAGTCTCGTTGAAGGCGGTGTCAAGGCACAGACTGCGCAGGCAATCGCCAACCTTCGTGCGCAACTGGAGAGCGTCGGCGCAAAGTTGAGCGATGTCGCAAAGACGCTCTGCTTCCTCACCGACATGGACACGTTTCCGACGTTCAACGAGGCGTACGTCGCCGGTTTCGGTTCCCACCGACCGGCCCGTAGCACCATCGGCGTTGCATCGTTGCCAGCGAACGGGGTCGTTGAGATCGAGGCGTGGGCGTACCTCCCCGTAGGCGGCAAGAAGTCCTCTGGTGGCGAGAAGCCGTCAAGCAAGAAGCCGTCAAGCAAGAAGCCGTCGCGCCAAAAGAAGTAGCACCATGGCCGGCGCCGTCATTCTCGTCATCGTGCTTCTTGCATTCCCGATTCTCGTTGGTCTTGGCACCGTCGTGATCGCCGCCATCCTCGGTGAGTCGCTCCACCGCGATGCGCGCATGCGCAACGAAACGAGCGAACTGCTCGAGTTGAACACCTGAGCAACGCAACTCCGGTCGTCGCCGACCTCGTCGTTCATTCGGCGCGCCTGCTTGCGACACTCGACAACGAACGCAGGGAGATTCGCAACGGTTGGGTGGCGGTGAGCGGAGGTTTCGTCTCTGCCGTCGGTTCGGGCGCTCCGCCAGCAGCAAGGGAGTCGATTGATGCTTCTGGATGCCTTGTCACGCCTGGTCTTGTCAACGTGCATCATCACCTCTACCAAAACTTGACGCGCGCTTACGGTCCGATGACCGATTCTGCACTGTTTGGCTGGTTACGGACGCTCTACCCGCTGTGGAGTGCGTTGAACGAAGAGTCGGCCCATGTCTCCGCGTGGGTCGGGCTCGCAGAGCTGGCGATGTCGGGCTGTACGACGTCGTCGGACCACCTGTATCTGCATCCTCGGGGCGCGGGTGACTTGCTCTCTGCGGAAATCGCAGCCGCCCGAGACCTCGGTGTGAGATTTCATCCGACGTACGGTTCGATGTCGCTCTCCGAAAAAGACGGTGGGTTGCCACCTGACGACGTCGTGCAGGATCACGACGAGATCCTGGCGACCAGCGAGCGAGCTGTTGCAAAGCACCACGACCGTTCGCGCGGGGCGATGGTGCGTGTCGCGCTTGCGCCGTGTTCACCCTTCAGCGTGACGAAACAATTGATGAGCGACTCAGCGCACCTCGCAGAGCGGCTCGACGTGCGCTTGCACACTCACTTTGCGGAGAACGACGAAGACGACGCCTATTCCGTCGCGTCGTTCGGTTGCAGACCGACTGAATATCTCGAGGAAGTCGGCTGGGTGAGTGAGCGAGTGTGGCTCGCGCACTGCGTGAAGCCCAACGATGATGAGATTAAGCGGCTCGGCGCAGCCCGCGTCGGAGTCGCGCACTGCCCGAGCAGCAACTTGATCCTCTCCTCGGGCATCGCCCCGACGGTGAAGCTGCGCTCGGCGGGCGTGCACGTCGGCATCGGTGTGGACGGCTCGTCGTCGGCTGACTCTGCATCGCTGTGGCTGGAAGCCCGCCAAGCGATGCTGCTCGCAAAGTTGTCGAGTGGAGCCGCAGCTGGCACCGCGCGCATGGCGCTCGAGATGGCGACGCGCGGAGGCGCGGGCTGCCTCGGACGCCTGGGAGAAATCGGCGAGTTGAGTGTCGGAAGCACGGGAGACCTCGTCGTGTGGTCACTTGACGGCCCGCAGTTCGCCGGGGTAGTCGACGACCCGATCGAAGGCTGGTTGCGTTGCGGGCCTGCCAGTGCCAAGCACACGGTGGTGCACGGTAAGACGGTCGTTCGCGACCACGAACTTGTTTCTGGGCGGCTCTCGGAAATGTTGCGCGACCACGCCCGTCTCGCCAAGCGCATGCAGCGCGCATAGAGAACACGACTACATCCGTGATCGGCGACTTGCTTACGGCATTCGGTGTGGTTTTTCTTGCCGAATTGCCGGACAAGACGATGTTCGCCACGTTGCTCCTCGCAACTCGCTATCCGCGCAAGTCGGCAGTGTGGCTCGGAGTTGCGAGCGCGTACACGATGCACGTCGTCGTTGCCTCGCTGCTCGGCACCGTGATTTCTCGTCTTCCGACCGAGCCGTTGCGCTACGTCATCGGAGCGATCTTCGTCGTTGCTGGTGGTTATCTCGTGTGGTCCTCGCGTCGAAAGAGCGAAGTGATTGAGGAGGCCGGCACCACCGAGACTGCTCGGTCGTGGAGATCCACCTTCGTTGTCTCTGCGGCAACGATCGGTGTTGCCGAGTTCGCCGACATCACACAGCTCGCGACGGCGAGCCTTGCCGCGACCCGCGACTCAGTGCTCGGTGTCGGCGTCGGCGCAGCACTCGCGCTGACCTGCGTCTCGGGCATCGCGGTAATCGCAGGGTCTCAGGTGGTGAAGCGCGTGAACCTGCGAATCATCCAACGCGTCGCAGGCGTCTTCTTCGTAATCGTCGGTGTGTCGACGTTCGTCTAGCCCGACCACTTCGACGAGCCGAAGCGATAACCGACGCTGCGAACGGTCTCGATCAGGTGCGCGTGCTCTTCACCTAACTTCGCCCGTAGGCGGCGCACGTGCACGTCCACCGTGCGGGCACCGCCGAAGTACTCATAGCCCCAGACCTCAGACAAGATGACTTCGCGCGAATAGACGCGTCCGGGGTTCTGCACGAAGAACTTGAGTAGTTCGTACTCCATGTAGGTGAGGTCGAGCGGGCTTCCCCCGAACGTTGCCTGGTACGTCTCGAGATTGAGGCGAAGCCCCGCGTGCTCAACGACTGTCGAGGAAGGAGCAAGCAGTTCGTTGTAGAACATGTGACGCAAGCGAGCCTCAAGCTCACGCGGGTGAAACGGCGACAGCTGAAA
>JBMTYA010000186.1:0-2917 GCA_049454015.1 Ilumatobacteraceae bacterium
TGCTCGGGGTGCAGTGCGTGGCCGCATTGCGGGCACTCACTGAAGATCGCAAAACGCGTGTTGCACGACGAGGCGGAGACCTGCGCGGCTGGTTGCGCAGAGAGTGTCGCGGATGCGGGCGTTGCAGCGTTCGATACCGACGAATCGTGTGACGCAATCGACGCTGGCGATGCCTGTTGCGGGCTCATGCGACACCTAGCGTAGAACGCCGCGGCTCGCACATGACTGATAACTCGCCCCTCGCCACCGAAACGGGCGAATTGCCGATCATCCGGCCAGGCAGTGCCCGTTCGGCGCTCTCCCATCACCAGTTCCGCCGCATTTTTACCGCATCGTTTGGCTCGAACATCGGCTCGTGGATTCAAAACGTCGTTCTGCCGATCTATATCTACGACCGCACCGGCAAGGCGTCGGTGGTGGCGTTGCTCATCTTGGCGCAGATGGGGCCGCTGATGCTGCTGGCGATTCCTGCAGGCGTGGTCGCAGACACGGTCGACCGACGCAAGTGGCTCATGTCGATGCAGATGGTGATGCTTTCGTTCTCGTTTGTGCTCGCCGCGCTCGCGCGCGTGGATGCGCCGATCTGGGCCCTCTTTCTCGCTCAGCTAGCGATCGGCATCGCCAACGCGTTGAACATGCCGGCGTGGTCCGCGTTGTTGCCGTCGCTCGTGCCGCAGCACGATCTGCCGGGTGCGATGTCGCTCAACTCCACGTTGATCAACGGCTCGCGCGTAATTGGCCCGATCTTGGTGGCGTTGTTCTCGCCGCTTGGTGCCGAGGCGTGGCACTTCTTCACGTTCAATGCGTTCACGTATTTGCTCGTGGTGTGGGCGCTCTCGCGTACCAAGACCCCGCATCACGCACCCGACACCACGCGCGGGTGGAAGCGATTCACGTTCGCATTCCGCGTCGCCAAAGAACGACCGGTCATCGGCAGGTTGATCTTGTCGCTCGGGCTGTATTCATTGATCTCACTGCCGTACATCGGGCTCTTCCCCGCCGTTGCCGAACTGAACTTCGGCATTGATGGCTCGAGCGCTGTGTACAAATGGCTCTATGCCACGTGGGCGCTCGGCGCCGCGCTCGGCGGCTTGGCGCTCGGCACGTTGTTCGTCGGTCGCGACCCGCGCATCATGATTCGTTGGGGTTTTGCGGCGAATGCCGTTGCGATGCTCGGTTTTGCCGCATCGCGCTCCGCGGTGCCTGCGTTCGTGACGGGGTTCTTTCTTGGTGTGTCGTATTTCTTCACTACGACGGCAATGTCGACGGTGTTGCAAGGAAGGTTGGCGCCGAACGAGCGCGGTCGCACGATGGCGTTGTGGTTCATGTCGTTTGGCGGCACGGTGCCGATCGGCAACATGATCTTTGGCCCGCTCGTTGATGCACACGGCGCGAGATGGTTGCTCTTCTTGGGTGCGGCCTGGGCGTTGGTGCTCGCGTGGTGGTGCAACGTGCGCGCACTTGACGAAAAAACGGGAATTGCCGGCGCCTGAGGGCGCGATGTTGACGGCGCCGAGCTAGGCGAAGGCCTGCACGAGGCGCTCGAGGCCCGCGACTCGCGAGCCCTTCACGAGCACCGCGTCGCCATCGCCGAATTCACTGACGCGCAAGATTGCGGCTTGCAGCGAAATCGACTCTTCGCCGTACAAATTGGTGTCAACACAGATGAGGTCGATGTCGTGACGGCGAGCCAACGCGGCGATGGCGCGGTGCGCAAGCTCGGGGGTCTTCAACTCCGCCATCACACCGACAAATGCGAAGCGTCGTTTTGCCGGCAGCGCGGCGAGCGTCTCGAACGCGGCGGCCATCGACTTGGGGTTGGCGTTGTAAGCATCGTCGATGAGCGTCACACCGCACGAAGTGGTGCGCACGCTCATGCGGTTGGGCGACATCGGGGCCCCAGCAATTGCGGAAGCTGCTTGTTGGATGTCCACTCCGCATTCCCCTGCGGCAGCAATTGCAGCAGCCGCATTGTGCGCACTATGACGACCGGCAATCGGCAGTTGGAAGGAGACGTCACCCCACGGCGTAGCGAGGTGCACGGTGGCGTGCGCGCGGTCGTCGAGGTCAACACCGGTGATGCGCACCGTCGCCGACGGTGACTCACCAAACGTGACCACTCGCGACGACGTACGCGACTGCATCGCGAGCACTCGTTCGTCGTCAGCGTTCAAGATTGCGACGCCATCGCTTGGCAATGCCTCAATTAATTCACCTTTGGCTCTGGCGATGCCGTCCAAGTTGTCGAGCAACGCGCTATGTGCTTCGGCAACCGCCGTGACCACACCGATGCGAGGCAAGCCCACTTCAGTAAGGCGTGTGATTTCGCCGTGGCCACGCATACCCATCTCCAACACGAGTGCTTCGGTGTCGTCGGCGGCATTGAGCAGGGTGATCGGCACGCCTTGGTCGTTGTTGAACGACCGCGAACTTGCCGCCACCTTCAGCGCCGAACCGATTGCTGCGGCAGCGAAGTCTTTGGTGGTGGTTTTGCCGACCGAACCAGTGATACCGACCACGCGGTGCTGCACGCGTTGCTGCAAGTTCTCGCGCGCCCAGCGACCAAGTTTGCGCAGGGCTTCGACGGTGTCGGGCACCACGATGGCGGTGCCGCGGCCGGGCTCACGAGAGGTGAGGTAGGCGCCCGCGCCGCGATTGAGCGCATCTTCGATGAAGTCGTGGCCGTCACGCTGCGCGACAATCGGCACGAACAACTGACCCATCACCAGCGTGCGCGAGTCGAACGTGGCCCCAGAAAGATGTGCGTTCTTGCCGCTTAGTCGCCCGCCAGTTGCGTGTGCGACGTCGGTCGCCATGAAGCGCATATGAAGGTCAAGCGTACGAGGCAAGTACCGTTGATACGAGTGAATTCGCGCTCGCGCACCCACGTGATCGTCATCTTTGGTGGCGAGTCGGC
>JBMTYA010000187.1:0-2874 GCA_049454015.1 Ilumatobacteraceae bacterium
ACGACGTGTGCCAGGGCCTCGCCTACGCACCGGCATACACCATCATGGGAGGCACGTCGAACGTGATGCGCAACATCCTCGGCGAGCGCGTACTCGGCCTGCCGAAGTAACTCGAGTTGCCGCTTCATCAGAGCGGGGCGGGTGCCCTACTCGGCGGCGATATTCGTGGCGCGGAGCACCAGATCTAGCCACGTCATATCGGCCCACGAGAACCACTCACGCGTAAACCGAGATGGGTCGTCGACATGCACCGACTCGTGCAGGTAGCCGGTACCTGCGTCGGTGAGCTCGAGCAGGTCGACTGCGTCGGTCATGGCGAGCGGGTCAGTTGATGTCATTGCCTCGATTGCGACGGCAATCGGCCATGCATGATGCGAAGGGGTGTGCTGTGAACCAACACCGCGCAGTGCAGCACCACTGAAATACCAGGGATTTTTCGAAGAGCAAACGTACGTGCGCGTAGCAAGGTATGAGGCATCCGCTGCGGGGAATACTCCGAGGTATGGCAACGAGAGCAACGACGGCACATTGGCATCGTCGCAAAACAACGCATTGCCGCGCCCATCGACCTCGTAGGCGTAACCAAGGTCGGTCAGTGCGAAAGTGTTGACGCCAGAGACGATGTCATCGGCGAGTTGCGTTGCCTGGGCGGCAAACTCTTCGGCAAAAGTAGCGTTCGCGGCGCGACCTGCGGTTTCCCATACCGCAGGGAGTTGCCGCAGCTCGTTGGCGAAGAACAAATTCGATGGCACGTGATAGCCGTACACGCACGCGTCATCACTCGGACGAAAGCCCGACCACACCATGCCCGTGTATGCAACTGGTGCACCACGTCCGAAATGCGACAACGAGTCATGTGCTGACCCACCATGACGCACAAACACATACGACTCAGGGTCGTGCCGTTGCTCGCGCTTTGCAAGACGCAACATCTCGACGACCGCGTCGCGAAACTGCCCATCAAGGTGATCGGTAATGCCGAACACCTCATTGACACGACGCGCAAGATACAACACGCTGGCAAGCGAGTCGAGTTCGAACTTGCGCTCGAACACCCAGTCACTTTGTTCTGGGAAGTCCTTGTGCCAGCAATTGCCGTTTGCCGATGCGTTGAAAGCGTTTGCGTACGGGTCGATCAGGACGTAACGAGCTTGCGCGCGGGACACATCGGCCAACATCTGCCCGATTTTCAGGTTGCGCGAGTGGAGAAATGGATTCACTTGCCACGTGGCATCGCGCAACCACATGGCGGGAATGTCGCCGGTAATCAGAAATGGTAGGTCGTCGCTGCTGCATAACAGGGTGCGCTGAAAGAACCGATTGATGATGGCCTCGCAGCGAGCAATTCGAGTTGCGCCGACATTCTTGCGAAGACCAGGAAAGATGTCGTCGATTCGCAGCGCCGCCAGATAGGGGGTTTCGTGCGCTTTCACGATTTTGCGATGATAGGCGAATACATGGGACAGAAGTAGTTTTGGCATGTGGCCACACATCCGATAGACCTCAGCACCCGCGTCATTGATTCCGGCGTCATCGACGAACGACTCAACCGTGTCGACGGCGACATTTGGGAACTCACCGACAACATCGCAATCGTGGAGAGTTTCAGCCACTGCGTGACGGTGAACACCGGCGACGGCCTGATGTGTTTCGACGCATCCGGGGCACAGAGCGGCGCGAAAGTAGTGGAAGCGATCCGCACATGGTCGTCGGCGCCGATTTCCCACTTGGTGTACACACACGGGCACCTCGACCACGTGGGTGGTAGCGGCGCATTCCTTGCCGATGCGAACGCACGCGGATTGCAGCGACCACGCGTGGTGAGCCACGAAGCAGTGCTCCCCCGCTTCGCGCGATACGACGACATGTCGGACTTCAACAACTTGATAAACCGTCGACAATTCGGCGGTATTCGCGCAGACCAAGGTTTGGGAGTAGGCGGTGGCGCCGGCGAGCTCGCCCCGGCAGCTGGCGGTGCTGGCTCGGCGGGCGGTGGACACCCCGTGTCACACCGATTCCTGCCCGAAGATGCCCTCGCGCCCGACCACACGTTCCGCGAGTCGCTGTCGATGACTGTCGGCAATCTTGCGGTGGAGATGCATCACGACCGCGGCGAAACCGACGACCACCTGTGGGCGTGGTTTCCTGAAAAGAAGTGGATCGTGACCGGCGACTTCATCATCTGGAACTTTCCCAACGCGGGCAACCCGCAAAAGGTGCAGCGATACGCCGCAGAGTGGGCTCGAGCATTGCGACGCATGGTGGCGATGGGACCGGAACTGTTGCTGCCCGCCCACGGTCTACCGATCGTCGGCAAGGAACGCATTGCGATGGTGCTTGGCGAGATTGCCACCGCGCTCGAGTCGCTCGTTACACAAGTGATTCACCTGATGAACGACGGCGCCACCCTCGACACCATCGTGCACTCGGTGAAAGTTCCGGATGCAGTGTTGGCCAAGCCGTACCTGCGGCCGCTGTATGACGAGCCAGAGTTCGTGGTGCGTGGCATCTGGCGCCTGTATGGCGGATGGTGGGACGGTGCGGCATCACGACTGAAGCCGTCGCCCGACGCGGTGCTCGGCACGGAGATTGCATCGCTGGCCGGAGGTGCAGACGTGTTGATTGCTCGAGCGAAGGGCCTGGCCGAAGATGGCGATATGCGGTTGGCGTGTCATTTGGCTGACTTCGCCGGATGGGCCGCACCAGATGACATCGCTGTGCACACCCGACGTGCGGAAATCTACGAACTGCGTCGCAAGCAAGAGCTCTCGCTGATGAGCAAAGGGATTTTCCGCGCGGCTGCCCGCGAATCAGAAGCCGTCGTCAAGCGCTATCAACCGTGACCACTGGTGGTGCCGATACCTCGTTGACGAA
>JBMTYA010000188.1:0-2863 GCA_049454015.1 Ilumatobacteraceae bacterium
CTGCGCGACTCTGGGCTTGGCAGCTTCAGTGAAGACGACGACATGTTCTCCGAGCACCTCGTGCTCTTGGGCGCGCTCTCGGTGAAGTTGCCCGACGCGCGCAACGTGATGGAAGTCGGCACCTACGACGGTCGAACGGCCTTGATGCTCGCCCATCTCTTTCCGCAAGCGACTATCACCACGCTCGACCTGCCGCCGACCGATCCTGTGTACCTCTCCAGCTATGAAGTTGCCCGCACCAAGCAGTTCGTCACGAAACGAGACGAAATCTTGCGACGAAACCCTCGCGTGAAGTTTGTCGAAGTGAACTCACTCAGCCTCACCAACGACGCAGGCAGTACCGGATTTGATGTTGTCTGGGTTGATGGCGACCATGACTTCCCCGTCGTCGGCATCGACCTCGCCAATGCAGTGCGACTCCTGCGTCCGGGCGGCTATCTGATGTGCGACGACGTGGTCACCGCAAAGCCGTCTCGCTCCACTACGTATCTGTCTGACGCAGCTCACCGAAGCCTGGTAGCGCTGCGCGGCGCCGGTCTCATTGACGAACCGACATACATCTACAAACGACTTGGCAAGCGCCACCAGCACCCGCGAAAATTTGTCGCGATTACCACGACGTGCAGCCGCTAGGCGCGCGCCACCAGCGAGTCAAGCCAACCGAGCACGAAGTCGCGGTAGTCATAGACACTCTTGTAACGCGCGAGTGAATCCGGCAAGCGCGCCACAAGTTCGCGCAGCGTGCGGACTGCCTCCGGCCCGCGTTGCACGTACGACGACAGCGGCTCTTGAAAGCCACGAATTGTGAAGAGAATGCCTCTCGTGCGTGGCAGGCGCCGCAGCGTCTCGCGCTCAATGCGAATCCACAATTCGCTGGCTTCTTCGACCAATGGACCATCGGGAGAGTACGGCTGGAAAAGTGCGGGGTGGTCTTCAAGTGTCCAATTCGACCGCCAGATCGGCTTGTCGGGTGACAGTCGCGTGAGCGTGGTATCAACGGCCGCACCGATGTGTTCGGCATAAAGCGCTACCGGCTTGTGAACTGCGAGCATGTCAAGGCCGATTTTTTCGGCAAGTCGCCACCTGCTCGGCGAACACACCACACCTGCGACAAACGGCAACTGCTCGCCATCGTCTGACTCCGCAGGCACGGAGCGCAACACCGTGAGGTCATCGGGCACGGCACACGCCGCCTCGACGAGCGCATCGATTCCGCGCTCAGCCGGTGTGCGACCGAGCCACCCGAGCACCAACTCCGCGGCTTCTTGCGCCACGTCGTGTGCATCGTCACGAAAAGACACCACTTCGTCGCGACGATCTGCAATCAGTCGTTTCTTCATCGCGACGGTCGGCTCCCACTCCTCGTCCCGCACGAACCAATTAGAGAGATCGAGTGGCTTTACGCCGACACGATGGCGAAACGAATCCCCTACGAGCTGCGGGAGTATCTCGTCGTGCGGAATCCGACCCGCAAAACTTTCCGAGCCGAATGACGGCTTCTCGTCATAGGGCGTGAACGGGTTCTTGTGCTGTACGAAACGGCTGACGGGGTCTGCCTTCGGCACGTGGAGCGTCGTGCGTTACTTGGGTGGCATGCGAATGCCACCGTCGACGCGAATCGTCTCGGCATTCATGTAACTATTCGTGATGCACTCAAGCACCATTGACGCGAGTTCTTCAGGGTCGCCGAGGCGCTGCGGGAAGAGCACGCCTTTTTGCAGGTTCGCCTTGAACTGCTCGCTCGCCTCACCTTGACCGTAAATCGGCGTGTCGATGAGACCGGGAGCAACCGTGTTGACGCGCACGCCGATGGCCGCGAGGTCACGCGCAATCGGCAACGTCATGCCGACGACGCCGCCCTTCGATGCGGAGTACGACGCCTGGCCGATTTGACCGTCGAAGGCGGCGACTGAAGCGATGTTGACGATCGCACCGCGCTCACCGTGAGCAAGCGGCTCGTTGCGACTCATTGCCGTGGCGACAATGCGGATGCAGTCGAATGAACCGACGAGGTTGATGGCGATCACTTTCTTGAACGCGTCAAGGTTCGCTGCGGAGTCGTACGAGCCGTCTTTACCTACCGTGCGCTGCGCCCAACCGATGCCAGCGGAGTTGACGAGCGCGCGAATCGGGCCCATCGACTTGGCCATCTCGGTGGCGTTGATGATGTCTTGAGTGTTGGTGACATCAACCTTGCAGAACGCTCCGCCAATTTCTTTGGCGAGCGCTTCACCTTTGTCGGCCTGGAGGTCGGCGACGACGACTTTGGCACCTTTGCTGGCGAGGAGTCGGGCTGCTGAGGCGCCGATTCCGCTGGCGCCGCCGGTGACGATTGCACTTGAGTTCTTGAGTTCCATGGCGGCGAACGCTAGCGCACGTGCTGGATTGCGGCGACAGCGAGCGCATCGACGAGGTCGTTCATTGGGTCACCACTGTGACCCTTCACCCATCTAAATGTCACGTCGCCGCGATCACGCACCATCTGGATGAGTGGCTCCCACAGATCGCGATTTGCGACTGGCTCGCGCTGGCTGTTGCGCCATCCGCGACGCAACCAACCCTCCCACCAGTTCTCGTTGAAGCACTTGACCACGTAGTTGCTGTCGGACACCACTTCGATCGGCCCCGGATTACCACCCAGTGTTCGCAATGCACTGAGCACGGCGACCAATTCCATTCGTTGGTTCGTCGTCATGCGTTCTCCCCCGCTGTCGCGAAGATCGCCGCTCGGCGACAATGCCCATGCCCAGCCTCCGGGCCCCGGATTACCTGAACACGCGCCGTCGGTGTACACCACGCGACTGTCAAGATTCACGCTCAGCATCCTTACCGATGGGTACGCCGCGCGGGTGGCACGTTGCAC
>JBMTYA010000189.1:0-2861 GCA_049454015.1 Ilumatobacteraceae bacterium
GTTGATTGGCTCACCGAACCATGTTGAAGCAATCACCGCCAACTTCGAAAAGCGCGAGCCGAAGTTTAGGGATGTGGGGTAGAGCCGCTGCAGGTCGAATATGCCAGACGGATTTGCGAAGTGCGAGACCGCTAAGGGCGCTACGTCTCACAGCTCGATGAAGTTGCCAACTCCTTGGAGCAGAGGGAATCGTTACGAGATGTCGTATTCACGAAGTCGGCAGAAATTGGTGGCGTACTGCGACTCGTTGGCTACCGCGAAGGAACTGTCTTTTAGTATCCGATACCTCCCGATTTATGGTTTTCTGGTGATGGAGTCTCAAGAATGTTCTCTTGTTGACTGAGTCTCGGAACTCCACGAGTTGACCTACGCTCGGGTCATGGCTGCTGGCTCACTCGTCATCCAATTCGTCATCGCGGAAGATCCTCAGAAGTTCCCAACCGCAGACGACCTTCCAAACGGGATGAAGCCGTACGACAGGTTTGGTCCCACACGGGTGTGGACTTGGCAACGAGAGGTGCCTAACGAGACAATCGAATGCGAGCCAGATGTTGTGATACGCAACGAGCTTGACCGGCTGAAAGTGAGCCACAGGAAGTTCTTCGAGTATCTCGGGGTGGTGCAGCACTGGTGGCCCGTCTTTCATCCTCGCATGTCAGATCAACGTCAAGATCGAGTCGATGCGTATACAGATGACACCAAGGTGAGCGTTGACTGGAACTACCTACTCGTTCGACAGGCAAACGCCACACAGCTGGAAGACCTGATCAGAATCTCTGCCCAGATGGTGGCGCGCTGTTTCGGCCTCACCGAAGCGATTCGAAATTGTCAGGTAATCATGTCTGACATTCCGGATGCGACGAACCTGGCGAAGTTGCGAGAAGGGGTCGGCGCACTTGAAACCGTGAAGCATGCGTTGCTGGTGGACATAGTTACGAGTGACGCCCGACCGAGTGTTTACGGGTCATACGCGTTTGAGACCTACAGCGAGATTCGTCGTGTGTGGAACATGGAGGAGATTGAGGTGTCTTCGCAGCGGTCTCTCGACGCATGCGAGTCACTTTTGGCGAGCATCCGCCAAGCCAGTCAGGCAAAACGTGATCGTTGGCGCGCGCACACGCTGCTTTCCTTGACCATCGTCAGCTCGGTGAGCGCGGTTTTTTCTTTCTTTAGCCACATCAATGATTCGGAGGACAGTTCAGATTTCCTCCAATTCGGTGTTCCCGTCATCGTGGCGGTTGGGGCAGCCGTACTCTTCGGGGTGCTTCACCGAATGAACTCGGAGTAGTCCTACAGCGACTAGTCAATGAAGGCGTCGCCGACCGCGGACTCGTAGAACTTCGCAACTGCACACTCACGTAAATGATGACAATTGAGGTAAGCGAAGTGCTTCGGCCAGTAATTGTGACCGTGCACATGCCGGGCTTCGGCCCTGCAACTATTGCACGCAAATTCGGCGTGAGTTGTGGCTCAGGAAGTCAGGCGTGTAGTGGCTTGGCCAGCTTCAGCGTGGCGAGCTGATCGGGTTGCTGCAGCCCGCGCAACGCGACATCGAAGTCGGGCAACGCGTACACGTCGCCCGAGTCAGTAATCATGATATAGCGGTCAAACTGCGCCAAGAACGTGCGGTCGTGGCTCACGGCAACGACCGTGCCCTCGAAACCATCGAGGGCTTTCTCGAGCGACTCCGATGACTCGATGTCGAGGTTGTCAGTGGGTTCGTCGAGCAGCAGCACGTTGTGGCCCTCAATTTCGAGCCGCAAGATTTCAAGCCGTGCTTTCTGGCCGCCTGAGAGCGTCTCGAATTTCTGGCGCGCCTGGTTGCGCAGGCCGTAGCGGGCGAGGGTTTTCATCGCCTTTTCTTCGTCGCTGATGCGGTCGTGCACGATGTCGATGCATTCGCGACCGAGAAAATCGGGGCGGTCGTTGATCTGCGTGAACACACCCACCGACGTGCGCGGGCCGAACTTCACGTCGCCCGTGCCAGGGGAGAGTTCTTGCGACAACACCTTTAAGAGGTGTGTCTTGCCGGTGCCGTTCGGGCCGATGAGAGCGACGCGCTCACCGTGATAAATCTCATCGCTGAACGGTTTGAAGAGGTCGTGCATCGACACGCCGTTCAGTTGCGCCACGCGGCGGGCGGCGTCGGCGCCGCGCAGGCGCACGTAGATCTGCTGGTCGGGCACCGGCGGGGGTGGCGGGCCTGCGGCCACGAACTTTTCCCAGCGGGTCTCGGCTGCGTTGGCCTTGGTGGCGTTCTTAAAGTTCTGCGCGGCGCGCTGCTTCATGATCTTCATGTGGTGGAAGAGGCGACGCTCTTCTTCGTGCCAGCGCTTCAGGTCGTCGCCGAGTAGTTCTTGGCGCTTTTCCCTGGCTTCGGGGAAGGTGGCGAAACTGCCGCCATGCACCCAACACCCCGAGCCTTCGACCGCGATGATCTTGTTCGAGCAACGCTCGAGCAGCGTTCGGTCATGGCTGACCATGAGGATGGTCGACGGGCATGCCCGTAGCTCGTCTTCGAGCCACTGGCGGGTGGGGATGTCGAGATAGTTGTCGGGTTCGTCGAGCAGCAGCACATCGGCGCCCGAATGCAGCAAGAGGTCGAGCACCAGGCGCTTGCGCTCGCCACCGGAGAGTTCAGACACCAGGCGAGTGAACACGTCGTCGACTTGGCTCTTTACGCTGCGCTGCGCGGAAGCTTGCCATTGCGCTTCGAGCTCGTAGCCGCCGAGGTCGCCCCAGTGTGAGAGCGCGGTTGCATACGCCATGCCGTCGTCTTCGCCAGCCTGCATCGCCCGCTCGGCACGCACGAGCTCGCGGCCGGCTTCACGTAGCGCGGCTGGTGCCACTTCGATCAGCAT
>JBMTYA010000190.1:0-2845 GCA_049454015.1 Ilumatobacteraceae bacterium
TTGGCATCGGCGCGTCGTCACCCTCGTCGAGCATGGTGGAGGCGCAAGCCGACCGTGTTCGTCGCCACGCTGAAGAAAAGGGACTGAAGCGCGAGCCCGCCGCTGACAAACCGAAGAAGGCAAAGAAAGCCGCCGATGAAGGCGCCGAGCCGAAAGAAAAGAAGGCTCCCGCCCGCGCCAAAACCGCGCGCCCCAATAAGGCAGCCGACACTGACGGCGCAACAACCACCGCTGCGCCAGAGTCGACTCCTGCGCCAGTTGCACCTGCTGCCGCACCAGTCGCACCAGCACCAGTTGCGCCCGCTGCATCCACCGCACCCACAGCGCCTACGACTCCGGTAACGCCGACGCCCGCGGCTCCGCCTGCCAGCGGTGCGCCGCGCGTGGTGTCGTCGCGCCCCGGTGCCAGCGTCACGTCTCGTCCTCCTGCTCCGCGCCCAACTGGTGCGCAACCAGGAACTCCGCCTCCAGGTGCATCGCCAAGTGGCCCGCGTGTCGTGCCAGCGGGCGGTCGCATGATTCCGCCACCGCCTGGTGGCAACCGCGTTCCACCGCCGCCGGCTCGTCGCCCTGGCAGTGGTGACACTCGCGGCCCGCGCCCAGGTGGCGGTGCGCCACGTTCGGGTCCGACTGGTCGCATGGGTCGTTTTTCGTCGTCGAGCCTCGGTCGCACCACGCCGCGTCCGCAAGGTGCAGGCCCGCGCCCAGGCGCACCTGGTGGTGCACGTCCTGGTGGCGGTCGCGGTTCTGGTCTCAGTCGTCAGATTGGTGGCCCGCAGGGCAGAGGCCCCGGCGCACGTGGTGGCGGTCAGCGTCGCGGCCCGCGCAAGAAGACTCGCGAGCAACGCCGCAAAGACATGGAGCAGCTGCAAGCGCTGCAGCCCACGCAATACGTTCCGAGCACCGCACCGGTACCCGAAGGCCCGATCGTCGTCGAGCGTGGTTCATCGGCGCAAGTGTTCGCGCCGAAACTCAACCGCGGTGCTGCTGATGTCGTGCGTTTCTTGCTCGAGCAGGGCGAAATGGTCACCGCGACCATGTCGCTTGCCGACGAGCAGATGGAACTCTTCGCGATGGAAGTCGGCGCCGAGCTCATCCTCGTTGATCCGGGTCAGCAAGAAGAGACAGAACTTCAGGCGCTCTTCGACGACTCCGACGACTCCGACGAGTCGCTGCAGGCGACGCGACCGCCAATTGTCACCATCATGGGCCACGTCGACCACGGCAAGACCACGCTGCTCGACAAGATTCGCACCGCCAACGTGGTCGCCGGTGAAGCAGGCGGCATCACGCAGCACATCGGCGCCTACCAGGTGGAAAAGAATGGCAAGCTCATCACCTTCATCGACACGCCAGGTCACGCGGCGTTCAGCAAGATGCGCGCTCGCGGTGCTGGCGTCACCGACATCGTGGTACTCGTGGTTGCCGCTGACGACGGAGTGATGCCACAGACAGTCGAAGCCATCAGCCACGCGCGCGCCGCCGACGTGCCAATCGTGGTGGCCATCAACAAGATCGACAAAGAAAATGCCGACGTGCAGCGCACGCTTTCGGCCATCGCCGAACAAGAACTGATCCCCGAGGCGTGGGGTGGCGACACCATCGTTGTTGAGATGTCGGCCCAGCAGGGCATCGGCATCGACGAATTGCTCGAGCAGTTGCTCGTCGTCGCTGAAGTCGAAGAACTCACTGCCAACCCGAGCGGTCGCGCCAAGGGTTTCGTGCTCGAAGCGCGTCTCGATGTTGGCCGCGGTCCAGTCGCAACGGTGCTCGTCGACAAGGGCACGCTGAAGGTCGGCGACCCGATGGTCGCGGGGGCTGCGTGGGGTCGCGTGCGCGCGATTCTCAACGATCGTGGCGAGCAGGTCAAAGAGTCCGGCCCGTCGTCGCCAGTGCAGGTGCTTGGTCTTTCCGCCGTTCCGCAAGCCGGTGACGAATTCCGCATCGCGCCAGACGATCGCACCGCCCGCACGGTGGCCGATTCACGCGCCCAGCGTCAGCGTTTGCTCGCGCAGCGCGGCGACGCCCGCACCCAAACCGGCGTCAAGTTGGAAGACATCTTCACCCAGATTCAGGCTGGCGAAACCGCCACGCTCAACTTGCTCATCAAGGCCGACGTGCACGGCTCGCTCGAAGCCGTCACCGAGAGCCTCCGCAAACTGGAGCGCGACGACGTGAAGGCTGCGTTCGTGCACCGTGGTGTCGGTTCGATTACCGAAAACGACATCACGCTCGCTGCTGCCACCAATGCGACGATTATCGGCTTTAACGTGCGTCCCGATCGCAAGGTGCGCGACGCTGCCGAGGCCGAGCACGTGGAGATTCGCACCTACGAAGTGATCTACAAGCTCATCGAAGACATTGAGAAGGCGATGAAGGGTCTTCTCGCGCCAGAGTTCGAAGAAGTGGTCACTGGCGAAGCCGAAGTGCGCGAACTCTTCCGCGCACCGAAGGTCGGCGCAGTCGCCGGTTGCTTCGTGCGCTCAGGTGTCGTTGCTCGCGGTTCGAAGGTTCGCTTCTTGCGCGACGGCGTGATCATCTGGAAGGGTGCCATCAATACGTTGCGCCGCTTCAAGGACGACGTCAAAGAAGTGCGCGAAGGCTTCGAGTGCGGTATCTCGCTCACCGACTTCCAAGACTTGAAGCAGGGCGACATCATCGAAACGTACGACCTGCGCGAGATTGAGCGCGAATAACGCACCGCTAGCGAAAAGGAACACCTCGTGAAGCACGCCGACCTCAACTTTCACTTCGACCCGGTATGTCCGTGGGCGTACATCACCTCCCGTTGGGTGGTCGAAGTGCAGCAGCAGCGCGGCTACGAAGTGTCGTGGCACTTCATTTC
>JBMTYA010000191.1:0-2825 GCA_049454015.1 Ilumatobacteraceae bacterium
GCGCTCTTTGCACTGACGCAGGGCCCGGTGTATCAGCTGTGGCGGGCGAGTGCCGCGGTATCGGTGCGCTCAGGTGTTCGAAGTGTTGACGCTGCAGTACTAGCGACCTTTCTTCTTGCACAACTTCCAGGACTATTACTTTTGGCTCGGACGATGAAACTCCCGCGTTCGTTCGCGACATCAACGGGAATTCTCGTCTTATTAGTCGGCTGGTTAAGTTCAACTGTTCTATGGGCCACGCTTAGTCGGCACTCCATCATTGAAGTGTTAGCGCTCATCGTGACTGTGATGTTCGGGTTGTATCTTGCGGAACGATTTGACACCCGACAGCTCATGTGGGTTGCGTGCTTGGCTATGCAACTTGGCATCATGATGTCGATACTTGCCGTTGACCGCGCCTGGTTCGCATCACTCTCTGAATCTGGTGATGCATGGACAGGCATCTACTTCAACCGAAACTCCCTTGGTCCGGTTGCCGCTACTGGCGCGCTCTCGGCCCTCGCGGTTCTGGGGGGTGGTTTCGTCAGTCGTCGTCAACAATTGATGGGAGTAGTGCCATTACTTCTCGTCGTTGCCGTTGATGTGTATGTACTCTGTCAGTCACGCTCTCAGACATCACAGGTTTTCCTCATCGTCTCGCTCGCTGTCGCTGGCTCTTTTTGGGTCACTCGTAGATTTCTTGATCGCCGATTGACGAGGAAGCAACGTCTGCCATCACTCTTGATCGGTGTGTTGGTTGCGATGGTGTCGTCGGTATATCTGCTTGGTGATCGTGTTGCGGCACTTCTTGGTGAAACGTCCGACATCAACGGCCGCACCCAACTCTGGTCGTTCAGTTGGTCGGGCGTACTTCTCGAACCATGGTTTGGCTGGGGCTGGTTGTCGGCCTGGCATACACCGAGCTTCCTTGGCCGAGACTTGTTCTGGACTTTGACCAACGAGTTTTGGTCACACAGCAGCTATCTCGATCTACTTCTCGGGGGTGGAGTCATCGCACTCGTCCTATTTGTGCTGTATGTCGCCAGAGGCATATGGGATCTAGCTCAGAGACAAGAGCCATCAATACCGTCTGCAGCAATTTTGGCAATCGTCAGCCTCATTCTGTTCTCCATGACGCAGGAGAGCTTCTTCATTGGTTCACACTTCTACACCGCACTTTTGATAGCGGGATTCAGAAGCGCTGAGCGCCAAAGCTCTTTGGTCTAGAGGCTGAGCAAGCGCAACATCTCATGGCGCGGGTCGGTCGCCGCAGCATCGATCTGGGCGGGCGACAATGGTGCGGCCACCACATGTGAAATCAACGGGTGAACCGGTCGACGGTCAGGCTCATCACTACCAAACAATTCCTCATGCATCTTTTCTCCGATGCGAAGTCCGACCACTTCAATTGACACGTCTCGTCCAGAGTTTCTGATCATCCGCTCAGCCATCTCATAGATGCTCACTGGCTTACCCATGTCTAACACCAACACTTCACCATCTTGACCAACCGCACCAGCCTGCACGACCAACTGCACAGCTTCATGAATCGTCATAAAGTACCGAGTAACGGCACGGTCGGTCACCGTGACAGGGCCACCTTGTTGAATCTGCTCGCGAAAAGACGTCAACACACTTCCACGAGAGCCAAGAACGTTGCCGAATCGAACGGAGAGAAACTTTCCGGTCGGTGTCTCTTGCGCGAAGGCTGCGGTCAGTCGTTCGGCAATCCGTTTTGAGTAACCCAACACACTGATTGGGTTTGCAGCCTTGTCGGTAGAAATATTCACGAAGACCTTGACGGCGTGCCGCTTTGAAAGCTCGAGCATGCGCAGTGTGCCAAGCACATTGGTTTGAAATGCTTCATGGGGAAACTGCTCAAGAATTGGGAGGTGCTTGAGCGCAGCGGCGTGAAAGACCACCGAAGGCGTGCGTGTTCGAAAGAGATTTTCCATTGCAGCAGCATCGCGAAGATCGGCGAGGTGCGTCTGGGGAGTATTGAGCAGCGCTCTGCCATAGATTGCCAACTGCACCTCATGTAGTGCGCTCTCATCGCGATCAACCATGATGAGTTCAGCTGGGTTGAATCTCGCGATCTGGCGGCAAAGCTCGCTACCAATGCTTCCACCCGCACCTGTCACCATCACGCGTTGGTTGACGAGATAGCGCGAGATAGCCGCCATGTCGATGTCAATTGGGCGTCTACCAAGCAGGTCTTCGTCACTCAGGTCCCGAATCGCCGTGGTTGTCGAGCCCATGGCATAGTCCGATATTGGTGGGAGAACTTTTACCGAGAGTCCGAGAGCCCGTGCTGAATCGGTGACTTGTGTGATAACACTCTGATCAACGGAGTTCATCGCTACCAACAGGGCAGAAGCATCCGTCTTTCTGATCGCTTCTCGAATTTTGTCGCGACCACCCAGTACGGGCACGCCACTGATTGACAGGCGATGGGTTGCCGGGTTGTCATCGAGAAATGCAACGGGCAGGTACTCAGATTCGGGGTTCCGCAAGGCAGCTGTTACAAACTGAATTCCCGTCTCACCTGCGCCGAAGACGATGAGCCGTTGCGACCGACGAGCATCTGGACGGCTGAGTTGTTGTCGTACGAGTCGCCAGAGGTAGCGCGACGATGCGGAGAGCCATAAGCCAAACAGGCCACCTGCGATGATTGCGCTTCTCGGGAATGGACTTGTACCTGGGAATATCTGTCGCACGAGGAGAAGTGCAGCCGTCGTGATGATTCCGGTGATCACCAGTCCAGCAACTTCGTCAAATGACCCGTAGCGCCAGCGTCGACGGTAGATGCCGACGACCACTCCTGCAATCGACTGAACCACGATGAC
>JBMTYA010000192.1:0-2816 GCA_049454015.1 Ilumatobacteraceae bacterium
TCGAACCCGCCGTACATCGCAGTCGGCGACCCAGAGGCGGATGCGAACGTCGTCGCGCACGAGCCGCATGCGGCGTTGTATTCGGGAGCAGACGGGCTCGATGCGCTGCGAACTGTGATTCGCGGCGCTGCTATATGGCTGCGACCAGGTGGCGCGCTCGTTGCAGAAATCGGCTACCGCCAGGGTGACGCCGTTCGCGCGTTGTGCGTCGAGGCTGGCTTGCAGGAGGTTGAGGTGCGGCGCGACTACGCGGGACGTGACCGCATCCTGGTGGCGCGACGCTACGCGGACTGAAGTTCGCCGCTGCGACGCAACACGACACGCCGTGCGACCTGCTCGCCGCTCGTGAACTCTGCCGCGAGTGCAGCGTCGGCGACATTGATCCACGCTCGACGACCGTCATCGAGAAGTGCCGCCGCGATGAGTCGCTCGGGTGTGCCGTTGCGATCGTGCATCACCGTGTAGGCCTCGATGGTGGAGGCACCTTGCGCATCATCACCGACCGCCAGCTCGCGCTTGGGCAACGCATCAACTTCTGCCTGCGGAGAGTCGTACTTGAAGCCGCTTGGCGGTGGGGTAGCGGCGTATGTTCCGAAGGCATGTTTGGTGGCGTATCCGCCGTTCGCCCAGATGAGGGCGTGTTCGCCCGGTTGTTCGCGTAGCCGCATCATCGCGGTGGCGATGGAGTGCATGACGTAGTTGTTCCACGGCCCGCCGGCGAACGAAAGACCGCCAGTCAGCGTGAGTTGTCGCGCAAGATCGAGCCCGAGCGACTGTGCACCGAGTTGTACGGCCGACGGGAAGCACGAATAGAGGTCCACGAGCGAAACGTCGTCGACGTCAAGACCTGCCAGGCGCAACGCGCGTTCGCCGCCAAGGCGCACGGCTGGCGTTTCGGCGAACGACCAGCGATTCGACACGAATTGGTGCTCGTGACAGTCGGTACCTGACCACGGGAACCCCCACCGGTCGCGCGGAACGCCGAGTGCCTCGGCTTTTTCGACCGAGCACATCACGAGCGCGGCGGCGAGGTTCACCTGGTTGTTCGAATTCATCACTTTTCGGTACGGCAAGCCGATCATGCGGTTGCTAGCGGATACCGCGAGCACTTCGCTGGCCGACATCGCCGAACGCGACCATGCGAACGGGTTTTGTGCGGCCACCGCGCTGAACCGCGACCAGAGTTCGGCGATGCGCTTGTCGTGCTCCTCGATGCTGCGGCCCGCGGCGGCACGAATTGCGGTCTCAAACATGGGGTAGTACTGCACGGGTAGCACGATGCCGAGCCGCTGCTCTTCGTCGTTGAGTAGCGCGAGATCTTCGACGATGTGTGCGGCTGCGGGTGCCGAGCCGAGGGCGGCGTTCGGGTCGGGCCAGGGTAGAGCGCCTGCATCTTTCACCACCGAACGCGTGCGTGCGCACTCGCCGCCAGCGAGCACTACGAGATCTAGCTCACCATCGGCGATCTGTCGGGCCGAGAGATTCACGAGCGTCTGGGGCATGTTGCCGCCGTGCGGAGTAGTGGCGTACTCCCGTGCAGAGATACCGCACCCCGAAGCAAGTGCGTGAGCGGCATTGGAGTACTTCCACGAAAGCAGTCGTACGACTCGTACTGCATCGACCTCGCTCGGTGTGGCGATGGATGCATCCCTGAATGCCGAAGTGACAGCGTCAGTCATCAGCGCTACGGGATGTTTCGAAGTCGCGGGCTGAGTGTCGCGGTCGATTGCTTGCCCCTGACCAATCAGCACCGGCGTGCGCGGGTGCAGCGACATGTGCCTAACGCTACGCAGTGGCGCGGCCACGACACCTAGGCTGGCGCACGATGAGCCCCGTCGTAGCCAAACGAATCGCCATCGCATCTGACCACGCCGGCTTCGAACTCAAGTCGCATCTCATTGCATTGCTTGAGTCGCAGGGTTATCACGTAGAGGACTACGGAACGCATTCCACGGAAGCCACCGATTATCCGCATCTCTGCGCGGCGGCGGCACGAGCGGTGCGCGATGCGAAAGCAGACGTTGGCATCGTTCTCGGCGGAAGCGGGCAAGGCGAGCAGATCGCGGCCAACAAAGTTCGCGGCATTCGAGCAGCGCTGTGCAACGACCTGTGGCTAGCGGAGATGGCGCGTTCGCACAACGACGCAAACGTCTTGTCGATGGGTGGTCGAGTCGTGAGTAACGAACTGGCCGAACAAATCGTCAAGAAGTTCCTCGAGACACCATTTGAGGGCGGACGCCACGCAAGACGTGTGGGACAATTGAGTGAGATAGAAGCCGAAGAAGCGGCTCGTCGCGAAAGTTAGGTCACATGCCATTCCCGTCTGACTCCAACCCCGACGTAGAAGTCGAACGTCTCATCGAAAAAGAGCGAGTCCGCCAGACAACCGGTCTCCAGCTCATCGCCAGCGAGAACTTCACATCGCCTGCGGTGATGCGCGCGACGGGATCGGTGCTCACCAACAAGTACAGCGAGGGTTACCCCGGGAAGCGTTACTACGGCGGCAACGCAGTGGTCGACGAGATTGAAGCGATTGCCATTGAGCGAGTGAAGAAACTCTTTGGTGCCGAACACGCCAACGTGCAGCCGCACTCCGGTGCCAGTGCGAACATGGCGGTGTACCAAGCGATGCTGAAGCCAGGCGACGTCGTTCTTGGTCTCAGCCTCGACCACGGTGGTCACCTGACGCACGGGTCGCCAGTCAATGCGAGCGGAATTTTCTACAACTTCCGTTCATACAAAGTGGGTGTCAACGACGAGCGAATCGATTTTGACGAAGTTCGAAGGCTCGCCCACGAGCACCGACCGACGATGAG
>JBMTYA010000193.1:0-2803 GCA_049454015.1 Ilumatobacteraceae bacterium
GAGCGCACCAACCGACGCCACAAGCCGGGTCGCGCCTTCGAGCGGCTCTCGTATCGTTTCGACGTGCTCGGCGACTATGGCGCATTCCGCGACCTGCAACGCCACCGACTGCTCACCATCGAGTGGCAACGACTCACGCCGCACCTCGGCTTTGCGCGACCAGAACTCGTCGACGAGGCGGGCGGTGCCGAGGCGTTCAACGCGGCGATGGAGCGCTCTGCGGCGCTCTACGAGCTCATGCGCCCCGACTATCCGGAGCAGGCGGCGTACGCGGTGTCGATGGCCCACCGCATGCGCTACGTGATGCAGTTCAATGCCCGCGAGGCAATGCACATGCTTGAGCTGCGCTCGGCCCCGCAGGGTCACCCCGCCTACCGCCGAGTGGTGCTCGAGATGCACCGGCTGATTGCAAACCAGGCTGGTCACCGTGCTGTCGCAGATGCCATGACGCACCTGACCACCGAGGCACCGCTCCTTGAACGACTCGAGTCTGAACGCCGTATCGAACAAAAGCGCGACTCCGCCAAGCGCTGAGCCCGCAGCGACCTCGGCGGGGAAGGGCAAACGCCAGGTGACGCCCCCACGCCCGGTGGCATGGCCCCATAAAGGCTTGGCGAGTGCCTGTTGCCACCCCGCGTCCCAATTCGCCCGAATGCCGCCGAAATCGGCTAAGGTTCGCGCCCGATAATGAGCAACGACGACGAGACCCCAGAAAGCATGGACGACGCAGAGATTGAGGGCGTCGACTCTGACGACCTCGAAAACCTCGACGTCGACCCCGACGCCCTCGACGAGGACAGCGACGAATCTGGCGAAGACGCCGAAGACGCGGCGTTGCCTGGCGAAGAAGTCGCGACCGAGGCCGCCGAGGGAGACGGGGCTGCGTCAACTGACGAAGAGCGGCTGAACCTCGACGACGACGAAGACGAAAAACCCAAGCGCCGCGCCAAGACCGAAGAAGATGAAAACGAATTCGCGTCCGCAGACGACGAAGAAGCCGACTTGGCGACAATTCTTAACGAGAAACTGCGCAGCGGCGAAGATCTTCCGCCCGAAGACGAAGCCGAAGTGGTCGACACCGAAGACAACACCGACGGCACCGTTCTGCTGCAACCTCGTCGACCCGACGAAGAGCACTGCCAGCAGTGCTACTTGCTCGTGCGTAAGTCGGCTCCGAAGTGCCCCGAAGACCACGACCTCTGCCCGCTGTTCCCGACTTCATAGAGAGAGCGATGCCCGCGGTGCCACCTTCCGTCGAGGAGCGCTTGGCGTCGGCCAAGGCAATCGCCGAGGCAATGGTCGGAGTTCCGATCGTGCTCACCCAGCAACTGTTGCAGAACATCGGTGATCTAAAGGTCGGCAGCAACACGACGGTGGCACAGCGCGTCAACCAATTGCGCATGCTCGGCGAAATGGCGGTGCGCCTCGGTTCGCGCGAGATCTCCAAGCGAATTGGTGGTCGCGGCAAGTGACCCCAACCGTCCGTCTCGCATCGTTCGCCGATGCGGCGGCGTGCGAAGAGCTCGAACGAGAGGCTCGCGTAGAAACCGCGGGCACCCGCGGGGCAGAGGCGTTCTTTGCAGAACAACCGGTCGTGGTGCTCGTTGATGATGACGCAGGCTTCACGCTCGTTGCCACGCTCGACGATGTGGTGGTGGGGTTCGCCACCGTGCGCGAGAGCAGGGTGGTCGACGCACGCGTGGCCACCGTGGTGCGCGTGTATGTGGCGGCAAGGGCGAGGCGCATCGGCGTGGGGGATGCGCTCATCAACGGTGCTCGAGAAACAGCAAAGTCACGCGGTTGTGCGCGTATCGACGCACTGGCGTTACCAGGTGATCGCGATACGAAAAACTTGTTCGAGCGCAACGGGTTGACTGCGCGCTTGATTGTGGCGTCGCGCCCGCTCTAGCGGGCTGCATCAACGAGGCCTAACGGCCCTTCCAATTCGGCGGGCGCTTCTCGATGAATGCCGTGAGGCCTTCTTTGGTGTCTTCACTCTGCAATACGCGACCAAAGCCATCGTTGGTCATCTTGATGAGCGTCTCATCGTCGCTCGTGTGGGCGGCGAGCACGACTTTGCGGCTCTCCCACACTGCGATGGGTGCGCATGCGCACACTTGGGCGGCGAGCGCCATCGCAGTTTCTTCGGCTTTGCCCGGCTCGCACAAACGATTGACGAGTCCGAGGTCGTATGCACGCTGGGCGGGGATTGGTTCGCCAGTGAGGATGACTTCCATTGCAACGTTGCGACCGATGATGCGTGGCAAGCGGAAGAGACCGCCTGCGCCTGCGATGAGGTTGCGCTTGGCTTCGGCCAACCCAAAAGCGGAGCGCGTGCTCGCAACGACCATGTCGGCAGAAAGCACGATTTCGCATCCGCCGGCGGTGGCAAGACCATCGACTGCGACGATGACTGGCTTCTTGCGCTCGCGATAGACAAAGCCGGCGAACCCGCCGCGCTTGGTGTTGAGGTCTGCTGCCTTGCCCGAGTTGATCGCCTTCAGGTCGGCACCTGCACAAAAGACGGGGCGCTCTTGGCCGGTGGTGTTGGCTTTCAGCACGCCGATCCAGACGTTCTCGTCGGCTTCCATCTTGTCGATGGCTGCCTCGACTCCGGCTGCAACATCGCCGTTGACAGCGTTACGTGCATCCGGGCGGTTCAGGGTGATAACGGCGACTTTTCCGTTGACTTCGTAGGTGACGATTTGCGCATCTGACATGCGCGGAAGCCTAGTTGTCGGCGTTTGCGGGCTCGCCAGCAGGCGAGGCATCTGCGACAGAAGCCGCCTCGACAGCAGCGGGT
>JBMTYA010000194.1:0-2802 GCA_049454015.1 Ilumatobacteraceae bacterium
CCTTCACACACCTCGGGCTCACCCCGCCCGACCGCGCTCCCGAGCTGTTCTAGGCCGCAACGGTTCTAGAAGCGATTGAGGAGTCGCATCTCTCGGCAGCGAGGCCAGTGCTCGTCGGCTGTTGACAGACCGGTCGGGGGTCGTCTGACGGGTCTTTAGGGGGACGTCAACCCGAATGCTGGTCGGGTCGCGACGGCCTCCAGCGGGCGTTTGGGGAGGGATCACGAGTGCGCATGTGGGAAGAAATCATTGGGAATTCTTAAAACCCGACCAAAGTAGTAGCAATTCGGCTTCGGGCAGGCTATCTTCATTCCCGACCCAACTAGTCGGGTTTCCGACTGGTGGGGCGAAATTCAAAAACTTCGATTCACTCGCAAGATTCGACCAACTCACACGAAAGGAATAGCAATGACTCGTCAATCAGGTGCTCTACGTAGCACCGCACGTCGCTGGGCGGGGGTGGGCGTGTCACTCGTCGCACTGTTCGTGCCGGCGGTGGCCCACGCATCGAATACCCCGACTCCGGTCAAAGATCGTCGTGCCACGATCGTGGAAGCGAACTGGCTCGAAGCGAACCTCAACAATCCGAAGGTGCGCATCATTGAGGTAAGCACCGACCCGGGTGTGTACGAAAAGGGGCATATTCCGAACGCCGTCAACTTCCGCTGGCACACCGAATTCGTCGACCCTGTCAACAGAGACATCGCAAGTCGCGAGCAGTTTCAGAAAACTGCGCGCGCTGCAGGCATCAACAAAGACACCCAAGTCGTGCTCTATGGCGACAAGAACAATTGGTTCGCGGCATGGGGTGTGTGGATCTTTCGCACCTACGGCCACCCAAACGTGAGCATCCTCAACGGTGGTCGTGACAAGTGGGTGAAAGATGGTCGCGCACTGAGCCCGATCGTGCCTGTGGTTTCGCCAGGCAACTTCACTGCCACGGCTGCGAACCCGAATCTGAGAGCGTTCTTGCCCGATGTGGTGAAAATCGCCAAAAAACAAGACCGCACCACCAAACTGGTTGACATTCGTTCGGCTGACGAGTTCAGCGGCAAGATCTTCGCCCCAGCCGGCTTCCAAGAGCTAGCGATTCGCGCAGGACACATTCCGGGTGCTCAGAACGTGCCGTGGTCGACGGCCGTTGCGCCCGACGGCACGTTCCGCCCGGCTGCGGAGCTGCGTGCGATTTACGGAGCGCAGGGAATTGATGGCAAGAAGAAAGTCACCGTCTATTGCCGCATCGGCGAGCGGGCCGCTCATACGTGGTTCGTGCTCTCGGAGATCCTCGGTTATGACGTGAAGCTGTACGACGGTTCGTGGACCGAGTACGGCAACGCCGTCGGCGTGCCGATTGCCAACCCGACGGGAACGGTCTGGGGCAGAGGCTGAGGTCTCGCACGAGAGGTGTCGTCGGAGCCGCTTCCTCCCTTGCGGCTTCGGCGGCACGCTCTTGTGTGACTTCATCGTGACTCACTCATGTCTTCTATTTCGTCCAATTTCTCTCCTGGCGCGCTGACGACGAACGAGCGCCGCCGCGTCGCGCTCGTCGCTCTTGTCGTGGTCGGTTTCGTCGTCGCTGCCTACGCGCTGACTCTCGGAGAGTTGCCCGACCCGGCTCGACCGGTGTCGTTGTTGCTTGGCGCTGCTCTCGGCTTTGCGTTTGAACGCGGCAGGTTCTGCTTCTTTTGCCTTTATCGGGACGCGTTCGAGCGACGAATCACACGGCCGCTCCTGTCCATCGTCACCGCGATTGCCGTCGGCGCTGTCGGTTACGCCCTGATGTTCGGGCTGTATTTGCCGAACCCGAAAGGCGAGGGTCTGCCGCCTGCGGCGCACATCTCGCCGGTGAGTCTTCCGCTCGTCGCTGGCGCATGTGCTTTCGGATGTGGGATGGTGCTTTCTGGTGCTTGCATCAGCGGACACTTGTACCGCATCGGTCAGGGCTACCTGCGCGCCATCCCCGCACTTGTTGGTGCACTCGTCGGATTCGGGCTCGGATTCTTCACATGGAACACCTTGTACCTCGAGCAAGTGAGTGAGAGCCCGGTCTTGTGGCTGCCGCGATGGCTCGGGTATTCGGGCTCGCTTGTGCTCCTGCTCGCGGTGCTCGGAGTCGTGGCGTGGGTGTTGATGCGACTCGATCGCAGCGAGCCCGTTGCACCCCGATCTGTATCGGCTGCACCAACACGCCTCTTTGACGTGCTCTTCGCACGTCGGTGGTCGCCGGTGGCGACGGGTGTCGTGGTGGGGGCCATCGGCATTGCTGCCTATCTGCGATCAACTCCGCTCGGCGTGACGTCGCAGTTGAGCACCGTCAGCCGCAGCTACCTCGACTCGCGCGAGATGTTGCCCGAAGTGCTGCACGGCATCGACATGATGCGCGGCTGCGTCGCGATCGTTGCATCGACCATCACCAACAACGGATGGCTCGTCATCGGCTTCGTCATCGCCTCATTCGTGGCGGCGCTAGCGGCGGGCAACTTCAAAGTGCAGCGACCCACCGTCGGCAATTCGGTGACGGCATTCGTCGGCGGCCTACTGCTCGGGTGGGGTTCGCTCACGGCGCTCGGTTGCACGGTCGGCGTCCTGTTGTCTGGCACGCAAGCGTTCGCACTCTCAGGAGTCGTCTTTCTCGTCGTGGTCACTGCCACTGTCGGTGTCGGAGTGCGTCTTGGCCTGCACAAGTGGTTCAACGCGTGACGGTGAGACAAACGACGTAGCGTCGCTGCAGCGTGCAACTCTCCGACATCGACTACGAACTTCCTGAGCGGCTGATCGCACAGACGCCACTCGAGCCGCGTG
>JBMTYA010000195.1:0-2785 GCA_049454015.1 Ilumatobacteraceae bacterium
GCCCCGTTGTGTCGCAATGACTGCCCGGGGCTCTGCCCGCAATGCGGAGCCGATCGTGCGACTGCAAAGTGCTCGTGCGTCGTGGAGACTCGCGACGAGCGCTGGGCGGCACTCGACGCCCTGCGTGGCAAACTCGACGACGCGGTAGAGTGACGAAATGGCAATACCCAAGAAAAAGCGCTCCAAAGCTCGCGGTCGCAGCAAAGCCTCGATCAACATGAAGTTGCACAACCCAGCTCAGAGCGTGTGCCCGCGTTGCGGCACCGTCAAGAAGCCGCACGTCGTGTGCTCCAACTGCGGTTGGTACAAGGGTCGCGTCGCCTACGCGGTTGACTGACCTCGTCGCACTTCTGCACATTCGACGAGATCGTCTCGGCCCGCAATTCTCGGAACATTTTTTGCGTGCACAGCACGATGCAGCGGGGCGTTTAGTCTGACGTTCTCGCCATGAAACCGATCGCAGTCGACGCCATGGGAGGCGACAAAGCCCCCGCCGAAATCGTCGCTGGCGCCAAGCAGGCCGCCGCGGAAGGCATCCCAGTGCTGCTCGTCGGCCCAGCCGATCTCGCCGATCGGGGCGACCTCGAGCTGCTCGTCGCAACCGAAGTCATCGGCATGGATGAAGACGCTGCGTCGTCTGTAAAGAAGAAGAAAGATTCCACGCTCGTGCGCTGTGCCGAGGCAGTACGTGACGGCAAGGCGAGCGCGATGATCTCCGCCGGAAACACCGGCGCAACGATGGCATCGGCGCTCTTGCGCATGGGTCGTGCCGAGGGCGTGAAGCGCCCGGCGATTGCAACGCCCATCCCAGTTCCGGGGTCGACCCCGACGATCCTGCTTGATGCCGGCGCGAACGCCGAGGTGGAAGCACCGTGGCTCACACAGTTTGCGGTGATGGGGTCAGTGTTCTCGACGGCCCGCTATGGCATCGCGAAGCCGAAAGTTGGGCTGTTGTCGATTGGCGAAGAGCCGGGCAAAGGCGACTCGCTTCGCAAAGAGGCGTTCGAGCTGCTTTCAGCGGAAGAGAGCATCAACTTTGTCGGCAATGTCGAGGGTCGCGACATCATGACCACTGAGGTCGACGTCGTTGTCACCGACGGCTTCACTGGCAACGTGGCGTTAAAGAGCCTCGAAGGCGCGCTGAAGACGGTGGTCAAGTCACTCTTCACGGCGATCGGTGCCCCGCAATACAAGGAGCACGCCGACGCGCTGATGCCGGCGTTCCTCGACCTCTACTCGCAATTCGACCCCGACACCACTGGCGGTGCGATGCTGCTTGGTCTCAACGGCGTGTGCATCATCTCGCACGGCTCGTCGAGTGCGCGAGCGATGGTGAACGGCATCAAAGTTGCGCGCGACATGGTGCAGGGCGACATCGTGGAGAAGATTCGTGCGGCAGTGGCGGTGAGCGCCAAGCCGTGAACGAGGCGCTCCTGCGCGAGTGCGCATCGGTGATCGGTCACGACTTTCGCAATGCGGCGCTGCTGCGACTCGCGTTGACGCACTCTTCGTATTCGGCCGAGCACCCGAACGAACCTTCGAACGAGCGACTGGAGTTCCTCGGTGACGCAGTCATCGGCCTCGTGCTCGCCGACGAGATGTACGACCGCCACGCAGACTTCGACGAAGGTGTGCTCACCGACTTGCGCAAGAGCGTGGTCAACGCCCAGACCCTCTCGGTGGCAGCTCGACGCCTCGGCCTCGGCAAGTTCGTGCGTCTCGGTCGTGGCGAGTCGACGAGCGGTGGCTCCGACAAGACATCGATCCTCGCCAATGCGTTCGAAGCGGTGATTGGTGCGGTGTATCTCGATGCCGGCATCTCGGTGGCGTTTGACTTGTCGTTGCGACTTCTCGCTCCCGAAATTGCTGGAGCCGTGCCTGGTCTGCGCAACCTTGACCCCAAGACGCAACTGCAAGAACTCACCGCCGAGATGGGTCTCGGTTCTCCGACGTACGTGCTCGAAGACGAAGGCCCGGACCACGACAAGACGTTCTTTGCCGAAGTGCTCGTCGCGGGCCGTCGTCGTGGGTCGGGCAGTGGGCGATCCAAGAAGGCGGCAGAGCAGCAAGCTGCAGCCGAGGCGATCCAGTCGTTGCGCACGACGGGTTGACTCTGGGTCGAGCAAGCAACTAGGCCGTGCCCGAACTACCCGAAGTAGAAACGGTGCGTCGCGGCATCGAACGCCGCGCGGTGGGCCGAGTTGTCGAACGCGTCGAAGTGTTCCGCGAACGAACCGTGCGCCGACAGGGTCGCGAAGCAATCATCGACGGGTTGAGTGGTGCACGAATCACCGCCGCGCGACGTCGCGGAAAGTACTTGCTCTGTGACCTCGATACCGGAGGCATCTTGATGATGCACCTGCGCATGAGCGGGAGAGTGCTCGTCGTTGAAGAGGGCACTGCGAGGCCACCACACACTCACGTGGTGATGCATCTCTCGCCCGATGCCCACGGCGCCCGGCACGAAATGTGGTTCGTCGACCCACGCACCTTCGGCGAAGTGGTCGTATTCGACGCCGCCGAGGAGTCGCGCGTGGCGCCGGAGCTCGCAAGACTCGGGCCGGACCCGATCGTTGACGGGCTCGACGAAGCGAGACTTGCCGAAATATTGCGGGGTCGTCGAGGCAACCTGAAGGCGTTCCTGCTTGATCAGCACCGCATCGCGGGCATCGGCAACATCTATGCCGACGAGATTCTCCATCGAGCAAAGTTGCGCCACGATCGGCTGCCGACGCGGCTCGACGCAGCCGCGCGCAAACGATTGCTGGAGTCGATTCACCACGTG
>JBMTYA010000196.1:0-2785 GCA_049454015.1 Ilumatobacteraceae bacterium
TCTCTAGGTCGACCTGCTTGATCACCTTCACCAACTCGCGACGCGAGTTCTTCACATCTTCGAGCTGCTCTTCGAGGAAGGTGTTGCGCTGCGAGAGGGCCTCGAATTCTTCGAGCGCGAGCGGGTTGATTGGCCCCATGATGCGCAGTTCGCGCTCGAGTTCGCGAATCTTGAGCACAGGCGTCATGCCTTCGGGCAGTTCGGGTGCAGCAGTGTCGATGGCAACTTGCGGTTCGACCTCGAGCTCGCGGCGCAGCGTGTCGATGGCTGCCTCGAGCCGCACGCGCACTTCGCCCTGCTCGAGCGCCACTCGCCCGTTGAGTTCGCGACGTTCTTCGAGTGACTTCTCGTTGGCTGAGCGCTCTTTGCGGGCTTCGTCGAGGCGGCGACTGATGTCGCGCATCTCTGTGCTCTGGCGGGCGCGCTGCTCGTGCAAGTCGCGTTGGCGCGCATTGAGTTCGTTGACGATGCGCTCCACCTGCTTGGCACCATCGGTGATTTTCTGTAGGTCGCGCTCGATGCGCTGCGAGCGACTCGCGGCATCGCGGCGAGCTTGGGAGTCATTGCCGAGGCGGCCCTCGATCTCCGTCAGGCGCGTGCGCAGCAAGTTTTCGCGCTGCTCGAGGCCGGCGACTTCAATGTCGTGTTCCTGGGCCTTGTTGCGTTCTTCTTCGGCAACTGTGGCAACACGGGCTTCGTTGCCGCGCGCGTCGGCAAGCGCAGATCGGGCCGAATTGAGGGCCAATTCGGCATCCACCAGACGCGCAGCGGAGTCGGCCGCGGCTGACTGGGCGTTGGCTAGTGCTTCGGCGCTCACCTGCGAAAAGCCGACCCGCAGCGATGTTGCCGAGAGGCGGTCTCCTTCGCGAGTGACGGCAACCGTCGCATGGTCGCGTAACGCCGCGTCAACAGCTTCGTCAAATGTCGACACGTACACGACTCGTGAGAGCAGAACATCAAGCAGGTGGTTGACCGCCGCCTCGTGCGCACCGCCTCGTGCGCGCACGTGGTTGCGAAGCTCACGCGCAGGGTTGGTGGCTGCGCTCTTTAGCGAATCAAGCGCGAGCACTGCCCCGGGGTTCTTGGTTCTGCGCAAATTTGCAAGAGCCGCTCGTGCATTGTTCGTGTCGTCGATGACGACTGCAGCAATCGTCTCGCCGAGTGCCGCCTGCACTGCGGCTCGCCAGTCTTGGTCAATGTCGATGAGATCAAGCAGCGTGCCGACGCTGCCCGTGGCATCACGAAGGGTCTGCGCGCTGAGCGCCTGCGCGTCAATTGAGGCCTGCAGTGCTTCGACGCGTGCCGCACCTGCGGCTGCTGCACTCGACGCAGCAGCGTGCGCTGTGACCGCTTCGTCGAGCGCACGCTGGGCCTGTGCCGTGCGTGCTTGAGCGGCGACAAGTTCGGCTGCGGCCTGACCAGCGGGTGACTTGGCGGCGAGTTCGCGGAGATCTTGCGCGACTTCTTCGAGTTGTTGGCGCAGGGAAGCCGCTTCGCCTTCAAGCTGGGCAACGACGCCAGAGTCCATCATCTGGCCACGTTCGCGCTCGATCGAGCGACGTCGTTCGGCCAACACTTGTACGAGACCACGGGCCCGACCACGCAGATTTTCTACGCGCGCGAGCTCGTCGTTGATGGTGCTGTCACCGCGCGCCGAGAGGTCGGCCTCGTCGGACATGACTGCAGCGTCGAGCGCCGACAGCCTCGCGCGAAGTTCGTTCTCCGTCTTTTCTCCAGCTGCTTTCTGTTCGGCAAGTGCTTGCAGTCGTGCCTGCATGCCGCCGATCTCCCGACCGGCAACATGCAGGCGGAGGGTGCGCAGCTCGGCGACGAGTGCACCGTGGCGTCTTGCGGCATCGGCTTGGCGCTCGAGAGGCTTTAGTTGTCGCCGCACTTCGCGCAGCAGGTCTTGTGCACGCAGCAAGTTGGCTTCGGTGCTCTCGAGGCGGCGTTCGGCTTTTTCTTTACGCTTGCGGTGTTTCAATACACCTGACGCTTCTTCGATGATCGAACGGCGGTCTTCGGGGCGCGCGTTCAGCACCGCATCGATCTGACCTTGGCTCACGATCACGTGCTGTTGGCGACCGACGCCGGCATCCGACAACAGTTCTTGCACATCGAGCAATCGGCACGTCACGCCGTTGATGGCGTACTCGCTCTCACCGGTGCGAAAGAGCGTGCGGGTCACGGTGACCTCTGAGAACTCAATCGGGAGGTGCCCCGCCGAGTTGTCGATGGTCAGCGAGACCTCGGCTCGGCCGAGGGCCGGGCGCTTGGCGGTGCCGGCGAAGATGACGTCGTCCATCTTCTGGCTGCGCACCGATGATGGCGCTTGGGCACCGAGCACCCATGCGATGGCGTCGACGACGTTGCTCTTGCCCGACCCGTTCGGCCCGACCACCACGGTGACGCCGGGCTCGAGTTCGAGGGTGGTCGAGTCGGCGAACGACTTAAAGCCCTTCAGCGTCAGCGACTTGAGAAACATCTCCGCAAACAGTAGTGCTTTTCAACACTCTGCCGAGGGTTTCAGTGCTGGCAGCGCGGGCAAAAACACGTGCTTCGTCCGGCCACGATGCGACGCACGATTCGCGCTTTGCGGCACGTGATGCACTTCTCCCCTGCGCGGTCGTACACACGGTGCTGCGTTTGAAACCAGCCCTCATCGCCGTCGACTCCGACGTATTGCGTGTCGTCGAGCGTGCTGCCACCCTTCTCGACTGCGTCGTTCAGCACGTGGTGAATCGACTCCAGCAATCGTTTGCGCGCGGCTGCGTCGAGCCGCGTC
>JBMTYA010000197.1:0-2782 GCA_049454015.1 Ilumatobacteraceae bacterium
TGAACCGCGCCCGCCAGGACGCCATCACCACCGAGATCATGGAGATCGTCGGCGGCGCAGAAGCACTCAAACCAGCTGACGACATGGTCAGCGCATAACGAATCGCACCAAAGGAGCAACCATGACAGCAACGATGAGCAACACCAAGACCGGCGAAGGTCGCGTGGTGGCGATTGCCGGACCGGTAATCGACGTCGAGTTCCCGCGCGGCAGCCTGCCAGAGCTGAATCGCGCACTTGAGTTCACTGTCGAGGTGGACGGCAAGCCGACCACGATCTTGGCCGAAGTTGCACAGCAGCTCGGCCACAGCCGTGTTCGCGCGGTGTGCATGAAGCCAACCGACGGTCTGCGCCGCGGCACCGCAGTGCGCGATACGGGTCGTGGCATCTGCGTGCCGGTGGGTGAGAAGACCCTCGGCCACGTGTGGAACGTGTGGGGCGAAGTGCTCGACGGCGACAATGCAGAGTTCAAAGACGTTGAGCGCTGGGACATCCATCGTCCGGCACCGAGCTTCGACTCGCTCGAACCGACCAAGCGCATGTTCGAAACGGGCATCAAGGTCATCGACCTTCTCACCCCGTACCTCGCCGGTGGAAAGATCGGTCTCTTCGGCGGTGCAGGCGTGGGCAAGACCGTGCTCATCACCGAGATGATCAACCGCGTGGCATCCAAGCACGGTGGCGTGTCGGTGTTCGCCGGCGTCGGCGAGCGCACTCGCGAGGGCACCGACTTGCGCATCGAAATGGCGGAGTCTGGCGTGTTCGAAAAAGCTGCCTTGGTCTTCGGCCAGATGGACGAGCCGCCGGGCGTGCGCCTGCGCGTTGCCCTCTCGGCACTCACGATGGCGGAGTACTTCCGCGACGTGAAGAACCAGGACGTGTTGCTCTTCGTCGACAACATCTTCCGCTTCGTGCAGGCGGGTTCTGAAGTGTCGACCCTGCTCGGTCGTATGCCGTCGGCGGTGGGTTACCAGCCGACGCTTGCCGACGAGATGGGCCAGCTGCAGGAACGCATCACCTCGACGCGCGGTCGTTCGATCACGTCGCTGCAGGCCGTGTACGTGCCCGCTGACGACTACACCGACCCGGCACCGTTCACCACGTTCACCTTCTTGGATGCGACGACTGAACTCTCGCGCCAGATTGCATCGCTCGGCATCTACCCGGCGGTCGACCCGCTGGCGTCGACCTCGACGATTCTGTCGCCAGAAGTCGTAGGCGAGCGCCACTACAACGTGGCTCGTCGCGTGCAGGAAATTTTGCAGCGCTACAAGGAACTGCAGGACATCATCGCGATTCTCGGTCTCGACGAACTGTCGGAAGAAGACCGCCAGACCGTGTCGCGCGCCCGCAAGGTGCAGCGCTTCTTGTCGCAGCCGTTCTACGTGGCCGAAGTGTTCACCGGCGTAAAGGGCGAATACGTGCCCACCGCCGAAACCGTGGAGAGCTTCGAGGCCATCGTGAAGGGCGAGCTCGACGACGTGCCGGAGCAGGCGTTCTTGAACGTCGGCAACATCGAGCAGGTGTTGGCGAAGGCCAAGGCCCTGCAAGAGTCGGCGCAATAAGGGTCCGAGAGAGGTAGCGCGATGGCCGGTGGAGCAACGATGCGAGTCGAGGTGGTCTCACCCGAGCGCGTGCTGTTCTCCGGTGACGCCTCGCAGGTGATCACGCGCACCGAGAGCGGTGGCGAGATCGCCTTTCTTCCAGGCCACACTTCGTTCCTCGGTGTGCTGACGGAGAACCATACTCGCATCACGCTGGACAACGGCAAGGTGCAGAGTGTGGCGGTGCACGGTGGATACGTTGAGGCATCTGGCGGTCACGTCACGATTCTCTCCGACAATGCCGAACTCGCTGAAGACATCGATGTGACTCGTGCGCGCGCAGCCAAAGAGCGCGCCGAAGCGTCGTTGCGCGGTGAACACGACGCCACCGTCGAAGCCGACTTGCGTCGGGCGCACGCCAGGCTCTCGGCAGCCGGTGGCCTCGGCAACGCCTGAGCGTGACCAAGGCACCATTCACTCACGCCCTCATCACGGGCGCATCGAGCGGCATCGGCGAGGCGATTGCCCACAAACTGGGCAAAGCAGGCGTCGGAATGGTGCTCGTAGCACGCCGCAAAGATCGGCTCGAAGCCATCGCGTCGCAGTACTCAAACTGCGAAGTGCTCGCTGCTGACCTCGTGACCCCTGCGGGTCTCGATGCGGTGCTCTCCCGACTGCGCGACACGACTCGTACGCCCATCGACCTCGTCGTCAACAACGCCGGATTCGGCACTTCGGGCGCATTCGTTGAAGCTGACCCCGAGCGACTATCGAATGAAATCTCGCTCAACATCAATGCGCTGATGCGCATTGCGCACGAAGCAGTGCGACAGATGCAGCCCCGCGGTCGTGGTTACTTGTTGAACGTCTCGAGTATCGCGTCGTTCCAGCCGGGGCCAGGTCTGGCGGTGTATTCAGCGACCAAAGCGTTCGTCACCAGCCTCACCGAGGCGCTGCATGAGGAACTGCGCGGGTCGGGCGTGCGCGTGACGGCGCTGTGCCCGGGGCTCACTCACACGGAGTTTCAGAGCATCTCCAACACCACGGGGCTTGAGTCGAAGTTCCCCGACTTTGCGTGGATGAGTGCCGACGACGTCGCCCGCGACGGATTGCGGGCAGTGATGGACGGCAAAGCGCTCTGCGTACCGGGGCTCGTGAACAAGTCGCTCACCGCGGTGTCGACGTTCACCCCGCGCGGGCTGGCACGGCGCATCGCTGGCCTCGCCACGCGAATTCGCT
>JBMTYA010000198.1:0-2764 GCA_049454015.1 Ilumatobacteraceae bacterium
GTGTTCTACGGTCGCGATGCGTTTGAGGGCCTGCACACTCTCGACAAGTTGATGGAGATGAAGCGCAGTGGCAACGATGACCCCGAGTTCGGCCGCATCCCGACTGGCCGCTCGCTCGCCGAGCGTCGCGGACCAAAAGAAGCCGCCATCGACCTCCCGCGTCGGTCGCCTGACGTCGTCTCCGACAACAAGGTGTTCGTGCCGCCTTTCCTCGGCTCGCGAGTCGTGAAGGGCATCAGCATCGACGAGATCGCCGAATATGTGAACGAGACCGCGCTCTTCCGCAACCAGTGGCAGTACCGGCCGCTCGAAGGCGAGAACGACGACGACTTCAAAGCGCGCATCCGCCCTGAGCTGCGAGCGCAGTTGGCCGAGGCGAAGGCGAGCGGCATCCTCGTGCCCCAGCTCGTCTACGGCTACTTCCCCGCCAACGGTGACGGCAATGATGTGGTCATCTGGACCGACGAATCACGCAGCAAAGAGCGGATGCGCTTTTCGTACCCGCGCCAGAACGAAGCACCGTTCCTGTGCATCGCCGATTTTTTCCGACCAATCGAGAGTGGCGAAGTTGATTACGCGGCGTTCCACATCGTCACGATGGGCGCCAAAGTGAGCGATGCCGCCGCCGAACTGTTCGCCAAGAACGAATACCAGAAGTACTTGGTCGTCCACGGTCTCGGTGTGGAGATGGCCGAGGCACTCGCTGAGTTCTGGCACCATCGCATCCGCACCGAGTGGGGTTTCGTCGACGAGGACGGGCCGTCACTGCACGGCCTCTTCCGCCAGCAATATCGCGGCGGTCGCTACTCATGGGGTTATCCCGCGTGTCCCGACCTTGAAGACAACGCCAAAGTTGCCGAACTGCTCGAAGCGGGTCGCATCGGCATCAGCGTGAGCGAAGAAACCGGCTGGCAATATCAGCCAGAGCAGACCACCTCTGCGATCATCTGCCACCACCCGCGCGCGAAGTATTTCGTCGCGCGATAATCAGTCGCTCGCGCGACAGTCAGTCAGTCGCGCGATAGTCAGTCACGCAAACGCGACGCCGCGCGGCGCTCTACAGTGCGTGTGATTTCTCCCAGGCACGAGCAAGTGCTGCATACTTCCCGTTGAGGGCAAGCAACTCCCCGTGCGAACCAACCTCGGCGATTCGCGCCTTGTCGACCACCACGATGCGATCGGCGCGCTGCACAGTGGTTAGTCGGTGCGCAACCACGATGGTGGTTCGGCCTTGCATGAGGCGCTCGAGTGCAGCCTCCACTTCGGCCTCCGTGCCGGGGTCGAGGTTCGACGTCGCTTCATCCAAGACGAGCACTGCGGGGTCGACGAGTGCGGCACGACCGAGCGCCACGAGTTGCCGCTCGCCTGCCGAGAGCCGACTGCCGCGTTCTCGCACTTCGGTGTCGAGGCCATCGGGCAGCCGCTCGAAGTGGTCGAGAATGCCGAGCCGTGCCAACGCTGCTTCAACTTCTTCGTCGCTCGCAGTGATGCGGGCAAGTCGCACGTTCTCGCGGATGGTGCCGTTGAACAAGAAACCTTCTTGCGGAACCACGACGATGCGTTCGCGCAGGCTCGCCAACGTAGCGCGTCGCAGGTCGGTGCCACCGTACGACACGCTGCCGACTGATGGGTCGTAGAGACGGGCCATCAACTTGGCGAGCGTGCTCTTGCCAGCTCCGGTCGGGCCGACGAGCGCGATTCGTTCGCCGTCGTTGACGACGATTGCTGCCTCTTCAAGTGCGGGCTGTGTGCCGGCCTGATAGGTGAACGTCACGTCACTCACTGCGAGCACACCACGACGCGGCAAGTCGACGGCGTCAGGTGCTTCGCCGACTTCGGGCTGCGAGTCGAGGATGCCGAACAGTTTGTGCAGGGCCGCCGCCGCCGATTGCACGCCGTTGTACAGCTGCGACAACTGCTGCACCGGGTCGAACAAACTCGACAACAACAAGATGAACGCCACGACTGTGCCCAGTGACACCGTGTCGCGGTGCACCAGCCAGCCGCCGATGCCCACTACGAGCGCGGCGGCAATGACGCCAGAAAACTCGACGAGGCCGAAATACCACGTGCTGATGCGGATGCTGCGCACATGGCTATCGAAGAGGGAGCGATTGGATCGTTCGAACCGCTTGATCTGGTGTTCTTCCTGAGCGTAAGCCTGGATGACACGAACTGCTGCAATGCCCTCTTGCAGGGTGCCGAGGTTCTGACCCACTCGCTCACGCACGCTGAGATAGGCGAGATTGGAGTCGCGCTGAAACTTCACGGAGGCAATCACGATCACCGGGAAGACGATCAGAACGACAAGCGTCAACTGCCACGAGAGCGTGAACAGCACCGCAAAGGCGAGCACGACAAGAAACCCGCTCGCCAAAAACTGCAGGAGACCCCATTGGATCAATTCACCCATCGTCTCGATATCTGCAGTCATTCGCGCAACGAGCACGCCAGCCTTGTTGCGGTCGTAGAACGCCATTGACTGACTTTGCATTGCGGCGAACACCTTGAGGCGCAATTCGCGCAAGAACGCTTCGCCCGTGCGATTGAGGAAGACATATTGCAGACGCCCAAACCCGTACGCCATTGCCGTGATAGCGAGATACAAGCCGACAGAGAGATTGAGCTCAAATACGTCGTTGACCCGAATACCAGAGTCAATGCCGTGTCGCACCAAGATTGGTGCAGCGAGCGTTGCGGCAGTGGTGACAACGACGCAACCAAGCGCCACATATGCGGTCTTGCGGAACGGATACGCCATGCG
>JBMTYA010000199.1:0-2756 GCA_049454015.1 Ilumatobacteraceae bacterium
ACAAGCAACCTCGTCGGCTACGCGAACATCGCGGAACTGGCGCGCAATGCAGAGTCGCCGCACCTCGTGTATGCCTCGACGAGTTCTGTGTACGGCTTGAATGCAGAGCGACCCTTTCGCGAGACGCACTCCGTGCGTCATCCGCTCAACTTGTACGCCGCGACGAAAGTTGCAAACGAGGCCATCGCGCATGCCTATTCGCATCTGTTCGCGCTTCCGACCACTGGGTTGCGCTTCTTCACCGTGTATGGCCCCGCTGGTCGTCCTGACATGTCGCCGTTCATCTTCGCCCGCAAGATGCTGCGGGGAGAAACAATCGAGTTGTACGACTCTGGAAATGGTGTGCGTGACTACACCTATGTCGACGACATCGTCGAGGGCATCCTCGCGGTCGTCGATCGCCCGGCCGAAGCCGAACCACTCTTTGACGCGGCACAACCTGCAGCTGACCGTAGTTCTGCTCCGTTTCGAGTCTTTAACATCGGATCAGGCAACCCAATCGTCGTGCGCGACTACCTCAACCTGCTGAGTAAGTCGCTCGGCGTGGCTCCGAAGATCAAGCTACGTCCAGCACAAGATGGTGACATGGACGCCACTCACGCTGATACGACCGCGCTTCGCGTAGCAACGGGTTGGCAGCCACGGACGTCGCTGGCTGACGGCACCGCGCACCTCGCCGAATGGTCACGAGCGCACCCTTCGCTTCTCGGCGGCTGAGGTCGATACTCGGCCAAAGTTAGACTGGAGGTGATGTCACTGCCCGACGAGTTGGTGCTGTGCGTGATTCCCGCCCGAGGCGGCTCAAAGGGTCTTCCCGGTAAGAACCTGATGAAACTCGATGGCGAAACCCTCGTAGCCAGGGCCGTTCGCCACGCCCGCGAGTCGGGGGTGTGCGACAAGATCGTGGTCACCACCGACAGCGTGGATATCGCTGACGAGGCGGGCCGCGCCGGCGCAGAGGTGCCGTTCGTGCGTGATCAGTCGCTTGCCAGCGATCTCGCCACCACTGAAGCCACCTTGCAAGACGCGTTGAGTCGTTCAGAGGCAGCCTTCGGATGCTCGTTCGGGATCTGCGTGTTCATCGCTCCGACCGACATCTTCCGTGTGCCGCAATGGATTGCCGAATGCGTGTTGTCTCTTCGCGGTGACGTCTCGTTGGAGAGCGCGTTTGTCGGTCTCTCGACGCACAAGAACTACTGGGAACAGTCAGAGGACGGTTCTTGGGTTCGGCTGCGTGACTGGATGAAGGTGTACTCCTCGCGCCAAGTTCGTCGTCGCATCGTCCGCGAAGATACTGGTCTCGCTAGTGCAAGCCGAGCCTGGTTGTGGCGCGCTGGGAGGCGCATTGGTGACCGCGTAAAGGTGATTGTCCACGACGACGACTTCACGTCGATCGACATTCACAATCGCGAAGACCTCGAACTCGCCCAAGCGGCCCTCGAGATCAGAAGAGTGTGACATGTCGACTCTGAAGGCGTCAATCATCGTTCGAACGAAAAATGAGGAGCGATGGATCGACAAATGCCTACATGCCATTGCACAACAGCGGTACACCAACCACGAAGTAATCGTCGTCGACAACGCCTCGAGTGACGCCACAGTCAAGAAAGCCTCGGCTTTCGAAGTGAAACTGGTCTCGATAGCGGAATTCCGCCCCGGTGAGGCATTGAACATCGGTATTCGGGCGTCGAGCGGCGAGATCATCGTGTGCCTGTCTGCTCATTGCATCCCGTCGGGGCCGGACTGGTTGGGCAATCTGGTCGCACCACTGGGCGACGCCAGGGTGGCCGGCGTGTACGGACGGCAGGAGCCATTGCCGTTTTCTGACCCGCATGACAAGCGCGACCTGCTCACGGTGTTCGGTCTCGACCACAAGGTGCAACACCGAGACCCGTTCTTCCACAACGCGAACTCGGCGCTGCTGCGCACGACGTGGGAGGCGTTTCCGTTCGACGAAGAGGTGAAGAATCTCGAAGACCGAGTCTGGGGTCAGTCAGTTATTCATGCGGGTCGAACCATCGTGTACGAGCCATCAGCCAGTGTTTATCACTGGCACGGCATCCATCAGGGGCTCGACCCTAAGCGAGCGCACGGAGTGGTTCGCGTGATGGAGTCGATCCACGGCGAAAGTGCGATGCCCGATTTTCTAGCGCCGGACAAGCAGAACAACCTCGTCGTCATACCCGTGCGCGCGCAGCCTGACTTTTTGCTGCAACAAGAGCTACTTCGAGTTACCGTCACACAAGCCAAAGAGGTCAACCGCGCCTCGCGTGTGGTGGTATCCACCGACTCCCAAGCGCTCGCCGATGTCGCCCGGCAGGCCGGTGCAGAAGTGCCATTCATTCGCCCCGCGGCACTCGCCGAAAAGTCGGTTGACATCATCGACGTGGTGCGGCACGCGCTAAGCGAGTCCGAGCAGAGCGGACCGATTCCTGACGCGGTCATGTTGATGGAGGTGTCGTACCCACTGCGACGTGTGACTGACTTGTCGTCAATTCTCAATCGCCTGTATTCAGAAGGCCTGGAAGTCGTGGTGCCGGGTCGCCGTGAACGACGCGGGTTATGGGCGGATCAGGGTGGTAATGTCGTGCAGATTGGAGAGGGCTTCAAACCTCGCGAAAGCAAGATGACCACGGCCTACATCGGGCTGTTGGGCTATGGTACGGCGATTCGGGCGGCCGCATTGCGATCGTCGGACACGTTCGGTTCGCGTGTGGGCGTGTTCAACATCGACGACGAGCTCGCTGCGCTCGAGT
>JBMTYA010000200.1:0-2756 GCA_049454015.1 Ilumatobacteraceae bacterium
CGCGCTTGGAGATGGTGCCGAAGTTGGTGAGCATGCCGCCGAGCCAACGCTCGTTGATGTAGGGCATGCCGGTCTTCTCGGCGTAGTTCTTGATCGGGTCTTGGGCTTGCTTCTTCGTGCCGACGAAGAGCACCACGCCGCCGCCTGAAGCGAGCTGGCGCACGAAGCTGTACGCAGACTCGATGCGCTGAAGCGTCTGCTCGAGGTCGATGATGTAGATGCCGTTGCGCTCACCGTGAATGAAGCGCTCCATCTTGGGGTGCCAACGCTGGGTCTGGTGGCCGAAGTGAAGGCCCGCCTCGAGCATCTGGCGCATGCTGACAATTGCCATGTCTGTCTCCTTCCTGTGGTTAGGGACTCGAACCGTTGCGCCGAAGCGACCACAGGTTGCGGATCGAGGATGTTGGATTTGGATTGCACCGAGGCAGCGGACGAATCCGACGTTTCGGCTCGTGTGACGCTATCGGGAATCTCAGCCGGCGCACGCACGAGCGGGGGCAGTGCCGAGCGTGATGCGAAAACGCGGGCGGGCGGGGGTCTCGTGCGCTGCCCCGGCGGGCGTGGCCTTGGCGCTGCGGGTGAACGTTGCGGGGTCGACATGACGGTCGCCCACCCTCACGCCAAAGAACAACGTGTCGGATGCAGTGCCCAGCGACTCCCCCGTCCGCACGACCTGACCCTGTTCAACGGCTACCGAAGCGAGCCCGCCGTAGGTGACGCGCACTCGACGGTCGGCGCTCGCGCGCACGACTACATAGTTGCGGCCCGCAACGAGCCCGGCGAAGGTGACGGTGCCGTTGGTTGCGGCTCGAACGTCTGTTCCCGCCGTGGTGGCGAGGTCGAGACCGCGATTGCCGGCACATCGATCGCACGGTGGCGCACGAAACGGGTCAATCACATGAGTATGCGCGGGCATGGCCAAGCACACCGACGCAATCGCGGCGAGCAACACCGTCAGCGAAAGTTTGCAGCAGCCAAGTAGCCGCGCAGTTGCAACACGGCCTTGGCATGTATCTGCGATACGCGACTCTCGGTCACGTTCAACACTTCACCAATTTGCGTGAAGGTGAAGTTTTCTTCGTAGTAGAGCAACAGCGTCGTGCGTTCGCGCTCGGGCAACTTGCGAATCGCATCGCGCATGGTGCGGCGAAGTTCGCCCGACTCGATGGCGGCATCTGGGTTGGTGGCGCGCTGAAAGTCGCTCGTCTCGGGCATCGCATGCGAGTCGAGCGCCACGTGATCGAGCGGACCAATTGCGCTTGACGCCACGTCGGCGAGCCACTCGTTGAGTTCGTCAACGCTGATTGTGAGTCGTTCGGCGATCTCGTTGTCGGTGGCGGGGCGACCGAGTTCGTTCTGAAGCGCGGCGATAGCTGTTTCAATCTGTCGCGAGCGCGAGCGCACCGAGCGCGGCACCCAGTCGAGCGCACGAAGGCTGTCCAAGATCGCACCGCGAATGCGCGGGATGGCGTACGACTCAAACTTCACGCCGTCGGTGGGCGAAAAACGATCGATGGCTTGCACCAGACCGACCATGCCTGAACTCACGAGGTCGTTGGTCTCCACGCGCTTGGGCAAACCCGCCGAGAGACGACCAGCGACGAACTTCACGAGCGACGCATAGTGCACCACCAAGAAGTCACGAGCAGGTGCGTGCTGGTCGTCATGCCAGCGCTTCCATGCTTCGTCGACGGTGAGACGTTCAGGCCGTGGGTTCATGCGCGCGGATGCGACGCCCCGTACGCCGTCTTCAATCGTTCTTTGCTCACGTGCGTGTAACGCTGCGTGGTTGCAACGTCGGCATGGCCGAGCAATTCCTGCACCGTGCGCAGGTCGGCCCCGTTGTCCAGCAAGTGCGTAGCGAAGGTGTGGCGCAAGGCGTGCGGGTGCGTGGGCGACACCGCACGGTCGTCGATCAATCGACGCACGTCGCGCGGCGTGATTCGACGGCCGCGATGGTTGAGAAAGAGCGCGAGCTCGTCGGGGCGCGAAGAACGTGACTTTTGCTCTTCGTCGCCGACGACTTCGTGGCGCACCTTCACCCAGTCGCGAATTGCCTCGATCGACGGCTTGCTGACCGGCACCTGTCGTTCTTTGTTGCCCTTGCCCATCACGCGCACCACGCCACGACGCGAGTCGACGGAGTCGACGTCGAGCGAGCACAGTTCGCTGACACGTAGCCCGCTGCCGTAGAGCACCTCCACCACTGCGTCGTCGCGCAGATGGCGCCAGCGCGGATGATCTTCGGGGTGACGCTCCAGGAGCGCGCGCAATTGCTCGGCAGTCAGCACTTTGGGCAGACGACCCTTGTCGGACGGCGTCTTCACCCCGAGCGTGGGGTCGACTTTCACCTTGCCGTTGCGCGACAACCAACCGAAGTAGCGGCCGAGCGCGGCCTTCTTGCGAGAGATGCTGCGGCGGGCCAGTTTGCTCGTGGTGAGGAATGCCACGTACGAGCGAATGTGTGCCTTGGTGACTTGATTGGGTGACTTCACTCCATGGCGCTCCACCCAGTCGGCAAAGAGCCGCACGTCTCGTTGATACGCGCTCACCGTGTTGGCGGCGGATGCCGTGAGCGAAGTGACGAACCCGCCGATGTTCCACCGATCGGCTGCGCTCACGACTCAAACGGTAGTTGCCGCGCAGACCGTGCGGTCGTGCACGTTCGTGGCGCACGGCGTCGCCACTCGCGTTGCGAGCGTCACGACGCAAGCAGAGCCTCCCACCATCCGCCGTTGACGACGGCCCAGCCCTGT
>JBMTYA010000201.1:0-2748 GCA_049454015.1 Ilumatobacteraceae bacterium
GCAAATGTTGGCGGGGGGGCTGCTGATGAGCGGGGCACACGAACCAGTGATGCTCGCCGAGATCGTCGAGTTGTTCACCACTGTTCCGAATGGCGTCGTACTCGACGCGACGCTCGGAATGGCCGGTCACGCAACCGCGATCCTCAGGCGGCACCCAGGTCTGCAGGTGGTGGGAATCGACCGAGACGACATGGCAATCGCAAACGCGGCAGCAGTCAAAGCATCGCTCGGCGCGGATGCCGCACGATTCTCGTTCCACCGTGCCCGCTTCGACCAGGCAGCGAGCGTGCTTCGCTCCGCGGGAATCGAACGTCTCTCGGGTGCTCTGTTTGACCTTGGCGTCTCGTCACCACAACTCGACGTGGCCGAGCGCGGGTTCTCGTACCGCAACGATGCGCCGCTCGACATGCGGATGGATCGCAGTGAAGCGGTGTCGGCGTGGCACGTCGTGAACGAATACGACGAAGACACCATCGCGGACATCCTCCGTCGCAACGCCGACGAGCGCTTCGCCAAGCGCATCGCGGCCGCAATCGTCGCGGCACGCCCGATCAACACCACTGCGCGACTGGCAGAAGTGGTGACAGCAGCGATCCCAGCCGCAACTCGTCGCACGGGAGGTCACCCCGCAAAGCGCACCTTCCAAGCCATTCGCATCGAAGTGAACGCCGAGCTCGACATTCTGCCGGCTGCGTTGCGCGACGTGATGTCGATGGTGGTGCCCGGCGGTCGCATCGCAGTGCTCTCGTACCACAGCGGCGAAGACCGCATCGTCAAGCAGACGTTCCAGGAAGCAGAGACCGACACCACCAGACCGAACATCGCCACACCGTTTGCCCACCCGTCGCGCACAGCCCCCCGTGCGTGGCGGAAGGTGAAGACGGCAAAGCACCCGAGTGCAAGCGAGGCCGATCGCAACCCGCGCGCGTCGTCGGCTCGCTTGCGGGTGATGGAACGATGCGAGGCAGCGGCATGACGTCGTCGGCAACTGCACGCGCTCGCGCACGGCGCCAGATGCGCAACTCGGGCAGCGCTCCGGTGCCGCAGATCTCCCGTCGCCGCGACGGCTCGGCGGCACGAGCACTCGACTATGACGTTGATCCGCTCGACGACCACGCCGAAGTGCTGCCGAGGCGGGCACCGGAATCTGGTTCGCATCTGCGCGTTGTTGAGCGCCCCGTCGCCAGTCGCAACCGTGCGATGTCGCGCTTCACCCTCGTGGTGTTGCTGCTCAGCGTCTTTGTCACTGCAGTCATCATCTTCCAGGCCACGATTGCCGAGCAGCAATTGCGCTTGGATGCACTCACCACCGACTTGCGCATGGCTGAAACTCATCATGACAACCTTCGCCAGCAGCGCGCCGAGTTGTTGATGCCCATCCGACTGCGTGAAGAAGCCGTGATGATGGGCATGTATCAGGGGATGAGCACGGAGTTCCTGGAGATTCCTGCTGAGGTCGTCGCAGAAGTGATGGCGAGCACTTCGCGAATGAATCCGCTCTTTACCGATCCTTCGCCAGCCGTGGCATCGGCGGGTGCGATTGCACAGGCTCAAACATTTGAAGGTCAGCGCCCATGAGCGATACCGCACCGATCCGGCGCCCGGCACGCAGCGTGCAATCGCGTCGTCGCAGTGCTTCGCGCCGCGCGGTTGACGAGGGCGGTGGCTATCGGCGCGAAGCGTTCGAGCACGACCAGCCGATGCGAGGCTCGTCGGTCGGCGGTTTCTTCAATGCGATCTCGCAGTACGGCGTGAACAAGATGACCACCAACATCCACGCAGGCGACATGCGCAAGCGCATTTCTGCGATGTTCATGGTCATTCTCCTCGTGGTCTCGCTTGTGTACCTGCGGGTGCTCTCGCTGCAGACCTTCAAGTCGGCAGACCTGAAGGCAGAGAGCATCGCCCAGCGCGTGCGCACCAACGAGATTCGCGCTTCGCGCGGCACCATCCTCGACCGCGACGGTTTGGAACTGGCCATACCAGTGCCGAGCCGCACGATCTTCGCGGATCCGCGAGAAGTAACTGACCCCGTCACCACCGCCCGCGCACTTGCCACCGTCTTGCAGATGACGCCCGACGAAGAGATGAACCTCGCGCAAAGGCTGCAGAACAAGAACTCGAGCTTCACCTACGTGGTGCGCCAGGTGGACAGCGAGCTCGCCAAGACAATCGCTGACCTCAAGTTGGTCGGCATCTCATCAATCAGCGAAGAGGGCCGAGTGTTGACGAGCGAGGGTCTCCGCCCGGTCATCGGCCGAGTCGACATCGACGGTGTCGGCATCGGCGGACTCGAGCTGCAGTACAACGAGGCGCTCACTGGTACGCCGGGCAAGACATCGCGCGAAGTCAACAGCCGGGGCCAAAACATTGCGTCGGCACGCAACGAGTACGTTGCACCGATACCCGGAAGCAGTCTCGTGACGAGCATCCATCGCACGCTGCAGTTCCAAGTCGACAGCATCCTGCAGCAGCAGGTGGAGCGATTGATGGCGCGCAGCGGTATCGCCGTCGTCATGCACACGAAGAGCGGCGAGATTTACGCGATGTCATCGGTTCGACGCAACGAGGACGGCACTTACTCGAACAATGCTGGAAACCTGGCGGCCGTCGAGGCGCACGAGCCTGGCTCAGTCGCGAAGGTGTTCAGCGTCGCTGCTGCGATTGAAGACGGCATGGTCACGCCGCAGACGAGCTTCCTCGTGCAGGGCAAGCAAGTGTTCAACCAGGGCACGCAGTGGGAGCAGG
>JBMTYA010000202.1:0-2744 GCA_049454015.1 Ilumatobacteraceae bacterium
ACTTCGTCGACCAGTCCGTCGCTGCAGAGCACGTAACGATCGCCGACGACCATCGGTAGCACCCATGAGTCGGCGTTGACGTTGCCCTCGATGCCGAGCGCTCGGGTCACGATGTTGCGTCGCGGGTGAACGCGTGCTTCGGCAGCCGAGATGTAACCCTCGGTCAGCAGTTCTTGCACATACGAGTGGTCAGAGCTCACTTGTTTGAGTTCGCCACCTCGCCACAAGTAGACGCGCGAGTCGCCGACATTTGCCACCACCATTCGCTGCGGTTCGCTACCAGAGGCTGGCAATGGCACCACAGCAGTGATGGTGGTGCCCATGCCGCGCTGGTCGGTTGGTCCGCCGCTTGCGCGGTGGATCTCTGTATTTGCTGCGTTAATCGCCGCCACCACCGACTCAGCCGACGAGAAGCCGTTGCGGGCGGCATCGTGCATGCCCTTCACGGCGAGCGCGCTCGCCACCTCGCCGGCGTTGTGGCCACCCATTCCGTCGGCGACGACGAACACGTCGTCTTGCGCTACGAATGCGTCTTCGTTCTGCTGGCGAAGCATGCCGACGTGCGACGCCGCACCCCACGTGACCTTCACTTTGCCACCACTTTTGAACGAGTCGTCACGAAATCTCGAATGTCACCTTGATCGCACCCAACATGATTACGTCACCATTGGCGAGTATCTGCTCACCTTCGACGCGCACTCCGTTGAGTTTCGTGCCGTTGGTGCTGCCGAGGTCGCGTACCGTCCAACCGTTGGGTCGGCGGCGGAGCTGCACGTGTTCGCGGCTCACGTTGGTGTCGCGGATGGTGATGGTGCATCCGCTCTGGCGGCCGATGGTCACTCGTTCGGTCTCGAGCACATGCCGGGTGCCGTCTTCGAGCACGATGGCCGAAGTGATGGCACCGGCGACCGGCGTTGACATCGTGGCGGCAATCGGTTGCACAACAACCGCTTCGTCGCTCACTGTTGTTGATCCGGCAACTTGAGCCGCACCTTTGGCCGAACCTGCCGGCCCGCTGCTTGTCGCGCCAGTCTGCGCACCAGTAGCGGGCTGCTTTGCCGACACCAGCGACGGCATGACGGTGATGCTCCCGCGCTTCACCTCGTTATCGTCGCGAATCACCACCACGACTGGCTCGTTGAGGCGGTACGACTCGCGTTCGCTGTGCTGGGTGACTGCTTCGGCAAGCTCGCGCACGAGGTCGCGCTCTACTTCGGAGAAGGCTGATCGGTCATCAGGATGCAACACCACGGTGTAGGCGTGGGGAATCTGGCGGGTGTCGTCAGCGACTTGGGCGTCAACCACGCCGATGAGGCGGCGACCCATCTCAATTGGGCGGATTGTCGAGTCGTAGACGCGCAAAGCCACGATTTCATTGTACGGCTGGGGTGGGTGAGCACTGTTGCGAGAGTCACCTAGCGTCGCATCGGTGAACGAGTCACGAGCAGAGATCCAGCGTCGCACGCTGCGCGTGCTCGTCGGTGGACAAGTGGTTGGTGCAGCAGCACTCGGCGCAAGTGTCACCGTTGGTGCGTTCGTCGTGCAAGACATTCTCGGAGACGAGACGTCGCTCGGCGGCATCGCAACTGCCACCGTCACGATGGGCACAGCGTTCATGTCGCAAGTGTTGGCTCGACTCATGGTGCGAGGCGGTCGGCGCGCAGGTTTGCAGGCCGGCTACGTGCTCGCCGCACTCGGCTGTTTCATCGCGGTTGTCGGTGTCGAGCGCTCGTCGCTCGTGTGGTTCTTGGCTGGTCTCTTCTTGTTCGGCAATGGCCAAGCAGCGAATCTCTTAGCGCGATATGCAGCAACCGATCTCGCGGAACCAGATCAACGATCGTTCGCGATGAGCCGCGTGGTGTTCGCCTCCACCTTTGGCGCCGTATTTGGCCCGCTCCTTGTTGCACCAGCGCAGTGGGCTGGTCGTGAATGGCTAGGACTCGCTACGTATAGCGGGCCGTGGCTTGCGTCGTCGGTGTTCTTGTTGCTCGCTGCTACGAACACGTTTCTTCGGTTGCGCCCCGACCCGCTTGTCGTAAGTGGCAGCACCTTTGTGCCTCAGCAGCGCATGAACTTGCGAGATGCAGTTCGCACGGCAAGTGCAACCGCGAATGGCAGGTTGGCTCTCGCTGCGATGGTCATCTCACAGGCGACGATGGTGGCGGTGATGACGATGACACCCGTGCACCTTCGCCTCCATGGGCATGAGACAGTGTCGCCGTATGTCGTGTCGCTGCATATCGCTGGCATGTTCGCTTTCAGCCCGCTTGTCGGCAAATACACCGATCGTCACGGGCAAGTGAACGCGATCTTTGTCGGAAGTGCCTTACTCGTAGCTGCGAGTGTGTTGTCAGCACTCTCTGGGGAAGGCCACATCATGCTCTTCCCGTCGTTGTGGTTGCTCGGCGTCGGCTGGAATTGTGGCTTGATCGGCGGTTCGAGCCTGCTCGTTGAATCAATCAACGACTCGGTGCGCGTACGCGTGCAAGGGGCAGCAGACCTACTGATGAGTTTCTGTGGCGGGCTGGCAGGGTTTTCCTCAGGGTTCATCCGTCGCGCAATTGGCTTCCATCTTTTGTCGGTGGCGGCGCTCAGTTTGGCTGGCTGTCTGCTCGTCTATTCGGCGTACGGAGCAGCCGGGTCTCGCAGCCTGCCGTGGGTATCAGCGTTTCGTCGTCGGTAGCGTGAGGGTGCTTCACTCGGGCGAGTGGCGAAATGGCAGACGCGCTGGCTTCAGGTGCCAG
>JBMTYA010000203.1:0-2724 GCA_049454015.1 Ilumatobacteraceae bacterium
AAGTCGTGACTGATGAAGATCATCGTCAAGCCATAGCGATCTTTCATGTCTTGCAGCAAGTTGAGGATCTGGGCCTGGATGCTCACGTCGAGTGCGCTGACCGGCTCGTCGCAGATCAGCATGCGCGGCTCGAGCGCCAAACTGCGCGCGATGCTGATGCGCTGGCACTGACCGCCTGAGAACTCGTACGAGCGACGGTCGAGTACCAAGTCGGGATCAAGACCAACGTTGTTCAGCAACTCGCGCACCTTTGCGGCTCGCTCTTCGGCGTTGCCCCGCTCCCAGATCCACAGCGGTTCTTCGACGAGGTCGCGCACAGTCATGCGCGGGTCAAGCGACGAGATCGGGTCTTGGAAGACCATCTGCATTGCGGTACGTGCGGACCGGAGTTGTTCTTTCGGAAGCTTCGAGAGATTGGTGCCTTCGAAGATGACGTCTCCAGAATTCGGAGGGGGCAACTGCAACACGGCCTTGCCGAGGGTGGTCTTGCCACAACCAGACTCGCCCACCACCGCGAGCGTCTCGCCACGACACACGTCGAAACTGATCTTCGACACGGCGTTCACGACGCGCCCGCCGCCCACCTTGAATTCGACCACGAGGTCGCGAACGTCGAGCACTACTTCGTCGTTGTTGCGCATGTGCGCGGTACCTGAGCCGGCCACTATTGCTTCCTCGCGATCGTGTGACCAAGCGGATACCAACAGCGATACAGATGCCCGTTACCTGAATCAACGAGCGGCGGATGCTCGTCGTGGCACTTCTGCTGGGCGTAAGTGCATCGTGTGACGAAGCCACAGCCTTTCGGGCGATCAACTGGGTTCGGCAGTCGACCTTCAATCACCTTGAGACGGGCGCCGCTCTTCATCTCGATGTTCGGAATCGACTCGAGCAACGCCTTGGTGTAAGGCATCTTCATGTTGGCAAAAAGTTCCGCAGTCGGCGCTTGTTCGACCACTTCGCCTGCGTACATCACCGCCACGTAATCGGTGTGGTTGGCGACAACGCCCAGGTCGTGAGTGATGAGCACCATCGACATCTTCAAATCGCGCCGCAGATCGGAGAGCAACTGCAAGATCTGTGCCTGCACCGTCACATCGAGCGCGGTAGTCGGCTCGTCTGCGAACAGCAGCTTCGGGTTGCAAGAGATTGCAATTGCAATCATCACGCGCTGGCGCATGCCGCCCGACAACTGGTACGGGAACTTCTTCAGCATGGCTTCGGGGTCTGGGATGCGAACGAACGAGAGCAATTCAGCGCTGCGGGCCATGGCCGCCTTCTTGTCCATACCCAATCGCACGCGAAGGCTCTCAGAAAGTTGCGTACCGATGCGACGCACGGGGTTGAGTGCCGTCATCGGGTCTTGGAAGATCATCGACATGCCGGTGCCGAATTCGTTACGCACTTGGTCGCGCGACATCGCCGAGAGCTCTTTGCCGTCGAACATGACCTTGCCAGAGCGCTGCACATTCGAGCCAGACAAGAGACCCATTGCAGCGCGGCACATGACGGTCTTCCCTGAACCCGACTCGCCAACGACGCCGACGCTCGAGCCCGACGGAATTTCAAGGCTCACACCGCGCACGGCTTCGAGCGATCCGAACGGCGTGCCGAACTTGACGTGCAAGTCGGAAATCGACATCATCGCGGTCACAGGCGACCCTCACGACGATCGAGGCCCCCGCGCAGCACGTCACCCACGTGGTTTGTGCTGATCACGGTGAATGCAAGTGCGATGATCGGGAAGTACAACGCATGCGGGTTGTACTCGAGGTCGTTGCGACCGCGCGCGAGCATACCGCCCCACGATGCACCGTCAGGGATGCCGACACCGAGCAGCGAGAGCGACGCTTCGGCGATGATGACGACGCCGACCGCCAAGAAGCCGACGGCAATGAGCGCCGGCAAAACGTTGGGCAAGATGTGTCGAGAGATGATGTCTCGGTCGCGCATGCCCATTGATCGAGCAGCCACGACGAATTCTCGGCCCGACCAAGCCAGTGTCGCCGCACGTGCAATGCGTCCGAGAATCGGGATGATCACCACCGTCAGCGAGATAATCAAGGTCGCCAGTCGCCGCCACGTGGGCACCGCCACGTTGATGTCGACGTTGGTGGCGAGTACCGCAACCAACGCCAGCGCGAGCACCAGGTTCGGCACGGAGAGCACCACGTTGAACGACGTGTTGATGAATGTGTCGTACTTGCCTCGGTAATACGCCGCGGTGATGCCAAGGAACGCTCCGATGGCTCCGCCGAGACCGACGGACACTACGGCAATGAAGACGGAAAGTCGGGCGCCATTGATGATGCCCGAAAAGATGTCGTAGCCGTTCGAGTCGACCCCGAACCAGTGGCCAGGTGTGAGCGGCCGAGAGTCGATGAAGTCGCCGTGAATAACTTGGTAACCGTCGACCGGCAAAAACGACCCGAAGACCGCCAAGAACACCGCAAAGCCGAGCCAACCGAAGGCGAAGTAGGTGGGCATGGAATATCTGCGCTTACGCATTGACGCGGCGGTCCCTCGTGCGTGGGTCGACGTAGCCGGCAGCGACGTCGACAATCACATTGAACACGACGTAGAAAATCGAGATGAGGCCAACGATTGACTGCAGCGCGATGTACTGGCGGCCGCTGATTGCGGCGAACACTTCGAAACCAATGCCGTACGTTGCGAAAATCGTCTCGACGACGATGGCGCCACCGATGAGCGCACCCATGTTCA
>JBMTYA010000204.1:0-2708 GCA_049454015.1 Ilumatobacteraceae bacterium
GCCGAGCTTTCGCTGGTAGCGTGAGCGAGCCATGGCAAACATCAAGTCTCAGAAAAAGCGCATCATCACCAACGCCAAGCGCACCGAGCGCAACAAGGCCGTGAAGAGCGAAGTTCGCACCCGAGTGAAGGTGGCCCGCGAGACCAAGGGCACCCCGGAGAACGCCGAAGCCTTGCGCATGGCCGTGAAGCGCCTCGACATGGCGGCGGCAAAGCGCATCATTCACCCCAAGCAGGCAGCTCGCAAAAAGAGCCGCCTGATGCGCGCCCTCAACGCGAAGTAACGCGTTTAGCGCTTGGCGGGGGCTCCCCTGCGTGCAGGCTTGCGCGTGTTGCGCGGCGGCGACAACCGACTGAGCCGCGCCACCAACACCTCGAGCACGACATCGTTCTCCAACCCGGTTGCGCCGCGCAGTGCACGATCGGCTCGCGCCAGCAACTGAATGGCATCGAAGGTTTTCTTTGAGCCGAGCGAGCGTGAGAGCTCGAGATACTTGCGACCCTGAAAGTCGCTGCGCGAACCGATGAATTGCATCGCCTCGACGGCGTTCGATGCGCCAGAACCGTCGAGTCGCAGCACCTTGGTGTAGTGGTTGTGCAGAATCGACAGCACCTGAAACGGGTGAAACTCGCTACTCGCCAGCATGCGACGCAACATGAACAGCGCATTGGCGGTGTCTCCGCCGTCGATGGCATCGGTGAGGTCCCACGGTTGCACGTGACCCGCCTGACCGAGGAACGGCTCGACATCGTCGTAAGAAAGACGTTGCTTGGTGCCGTAGGTGGAAGCGAGCAACTCGAGCAATCCAGGTAGCCGGGCGGAATCTTGCCCAAGCCACTCCACCACTTCTTCGAGGGCGACCGCGTCGATCTTGAGGCCAGCTTCGACGAACTTTGTTTTGTACCACTCGACGAGTTCGCGACGCTTCGAGGGCGGAGTGGTCTCGAACATCGCGGTGCCGGCCTTCTTCAACGCGTCGCTGAGAGCCTTGGGCACGCGACCACTCGACGTAATGACGAGATGGCACTGCTCGGCAGGGGCCCGCAGGTATTCGACGAGGGGTGTCACATCGAGCGGCGTGACATCCACCCGTCGTGCCACGACCACGCGGAAGTCGGCAAAGAGCGACTGTGTTTGCGCCGCGGTCACTACGTGGGCGACTGCGGCCTCACGGTCGTCGGCCTGCACTTCGGAGAAGTCGTACGACTCGTACACCGAGGCGCGGTCGGCGTCGCCGACCAACTGATCGACCAACGTGGTGAGTTGTGAGGAGATCAACCGCTCGTCATCACCGGTGATCAGGTAGGTGGGCACCCTCACAGCCTCGCAGAGGGGTGACCCACGTAGCGAACTTCGTCGGCAATGCGTTTCACGACATAGACGACGATGCCCACCCAGGCCAACACGTTGAGCCACGAAGGCGGCGAGAGGCGAAGGCCCCACTCCGCCACCCACCACACCCAGCGCAGCGCGATGATGATGGGAATGCTGACGAGTTCTGCGAGTGAATCGGGCAGGAATGCGGCAATGACAAGCAGCGGCGGCCCAATCACCATTACCAACGATGCAGCCGGCACCGCAACCACGTTGGTAATGAGGGCGAGACTCGGCACCGACCCAAACCACCACACCACGAACGGCGACACCGCGAGTTGTGCAGCTGCAGTGGCAGCAAAAATCGTCTCACCGAGCCACGGGGTAACGACGATGAGACCCGCCGTCGCTGCTACCGAAAGCACGAAACCAATCGACCACGTTGCGAGCGGGTCGACGGCGACGATGCCCGCGACGGTGAGTGCGAGCGCACGCAACGGCAGAAGGTCTCGCCCGATTGCAAAACCCACTTGCGTGACCGCAGCCATCACACACGCACGAACGACGCTCGATTCGAGCCGAGTGACGACAGCGAACATCGCCACCAACCCAAGTGCAGTGGCGAGCCGCGACCAGCGAGTAAGCCGCTGCAAACCAGGTGTAAGAGCAGCGAGAATCAACACCACGTTTTGCCCCGAGACCGCGAGCAAATGGCCGAGCCCCGCTGCGCGGAATGCTTCGGTCATGCGCGACGGCTGGCGTGATTCGTCGCCGAGCACGAGCCCGCGAACGAGTGCGGCGTCGTCGCTCGGCATGGTGCGAGACCCTCGGTCGATGAGGTCGTGGATGCGGTTGGCGGCCCGATGCCACGGTGTCGGCGACGGGCCGGTTGCGTGCACCACCACCTCCTGAAACTCGCCCTGCACGTGTCGACCGGCGACGAAGCGCAGGCGGCGTTCGTCGTATGCCACGCGGGTGCCATCGACGAGCAGCACGTCACCCATACGCACGTTATGCAAAGCGTTACGGCTACGCCCCCGAGCGACGATGCGGAAGTTCTCCCGCTCGACTTCGACGACGAGGGTCGTGGTGTTGTTCTTCGCGACGGCGTCGCTGCGTGCGATAACAATGCCCGAATACTCCCCCACGCGAGGCGTGGCGAGGCGATGCCACTCAGTGGCGCCATGTGCGGCGAAGACAAGTGCGATAACGAGCAGTGAGCGCCGTCGCGCACGCGTGGACACGCGCACCGGCGTAGTGAGTTGATTTGCGCGGGCGCTTCTGTCGATCAGCGCTGCGACGAGTGCGGCACCGCAGATGATCCACCACACTTGCGGCACCTTCAGCACCCGCGACACGCCGCCGGCAGCAGTGAATATGAGTTGCCAACGAGA
>JBMTYA010000205.1:0-2706 GCA_049454015.1 Ilumatobacteraceae bacterium
TGACTCGTCGATACGTGGTGCGCACGTTCGGCTGCCAGATGAACGAGCACGACTCCGAGCGCATCGCTGGTCTGCTTGAGCACGACGGCATGGAGGCCGTTACCAACGAGACCGAAGCTGACGTCGTCGTGCTCAACACCTGCTGCATTCGCGAGAACGCCGACATGAAGCTCTACGGCACGCTCGGCACGTTGAAGGCCTGGAAAGACGCCGAACCCACCCGCCAAATAGTTGTGGCAGGGTGCTTGGCTCAAAAGGACAGAGACATCGTGCGCGACAAAGCACCTTGGGTCGACGTGGTGCTCGGCACGCACAACGTGCACCGCACCGTGGATTTGCTCGACCATGCCCGCACGAGCGGGCCCATCACCGAGATTCTCGATGAGGCAGTCGTCGACGACTACGCACTCTTCCCGTCGGCGCTGCCGGTGAAGCGTGAGACCTCGTATCGCAGCTGGGTGACCATCCAAATCGGGTGTGACAACACGTGTGCTTACTGCATCGTGCCTGCGGTGCGCGGCAAAGAGATCAGTCGCCCCTTCGACCAAATCGTCGACGAAGTCCGAGCGTTGGCTGCAAGCGGCGTGAACGAGATCTTCCTCCTCGGTCAGAACGTCAACTCCTATGGTCGCGACCTTTCGCTCGCCAGGCGCCGTGCTGGCGACGAGACCGTTCGCATCGCCCCGCAATTTGCCGCACTGCTGCGGGCAGTCGGAAGCGTGCCAGGGGTGAGGCGCGTGCGATACATGAGCCCGCACCCCAAAGACATGCGCGAAGACACGCTGCTTGCGATGGCCGAGACTGCTGCAGTGTGCGAGCACCTCCATTACCCATTGCAATCGGGCAGTGATGCCGTGCTGGCCGCGATGCATCGTGGTTACACCGCACAGCGATATCTCGATCGGCTGGCAGAAGCCCGACGGTTGATTCCCGATCTTGCGGTGACCACCGATGTGATCGTCGGGTTTCCAGGTGAGACGGAAGCCGACTTCCAGCGCACCATGGAAGTTGCGGCCGCCGCGGAATTCGACTCCGCCTACGCCTTCATCTTCTCGCCACGCGAAGGAACCGCGGCAGCTGAAATGGTCGACAAATTCTGTGATGCCGGCGAAATGGGTGAGCGATACGAGCGCCTGAAAGTGGTGCTCGACCGCACCGCGGTGATGAAACATCGTGAGCGCATCGGACGAATCGAAGAAGTGGTCGTCGAGGGCAACAGTAAGAAGAACCCCGACCACCTCACTGGCCGCACGCGCCAGAACAAACTCGTGCACTTCACAGCCGACGAGAAGTTGCGCCTCGGCACCTACGCGCGGGTCGAGATCATCGATGCTGCACGATTCCATTTGGCGGGTCGGCTCGTGGAAGTCACATCGCTGCCGACGCACCGAACCCGCCTCGCCGTCGCCTCAGCGTGACAGGCTCTGGTGCCGCTCACGTGACGCGCGAAGTTGCGATCGTCGCGCCGACAGCAAGCGGGAAGAGCGACATCGCGATGGCCGTCGCCCGTGCGACGGGTGCCCACATCATCGCCGTCGATGCGATGCAGGTGTATCGCGGTATGGACATTGGCACCGCCAAGCCAACTCCGGCTGACCAGGCTGCAGTGCCGCACCACTGCATCGACTTGGTCGACCCGAACGAGCGCTTCACCGTTGCAGAGTTCAAGACACATGCGGCGAGCGCGCGGGCGAGCGTGCGGGCGGCGGACGCCCCGGCATTGTTCGTCGCCGGCACCGGTTTGTATCTCACTGCATTGATTGACGACTTGCAGTTGCCGGGCGAGTGGCCCGAGGTGCGCGCAGAGCTGCAGGCAGAACCTGACACCGCCGCACTCTTTGCTCGTTTGCAGCAGCTCGACCCACTTGCTGCAAGCCGATGCGAGCCGAGCAATCGTCGCCGCATCGAGCGCGCACTCGAGGTGACCATCGGCAGTGGTCAACCGTTCTCATCATTCGGGCCAGGCACATCGGCTTACCCACCGAGTGATGTGCAGCAAGTCGGGGTGCTCTGGCCCCGCGAGACACTCTCGCGACGTATCGAGCAACGAGTGCACGCCATGATGTCGGCGGGTCTCTTGCGTGAGGTGCAGACGCTGACAGAGCAGTTCGAGCTTTCACGCGAAGCAAAACAGGCGCTTGGCTACAGAGAACTTCTCGATCACTTGGCGGGACAAATCTCCCTCGACGAGGCCATTGCACAGATCGTGCTGCACACGAGGCAGTTCGCGGTACGTCAGGAGCGCTGGTTCCGCCGCGACCCGCGCATTGAGTGGGTGACCGTGCACGAAGACCCCGTCGCCGAAGTGACCCCGCGCATCATTGCGCTTCTGCGATAGCAATGAAGCCGAGGATTCATCGATGCGAGTGAGCAAGTTCGACGCCTGGGGCAATGACTTCCTCGTGCTCGATCTGTCGGACGTGCGGGGCGACTCCCACGGTGATACCGCGCGTTCGGACACCAGCAGTCAGCAGCCCGACTGGTCGGGTGCTGCACGCAAGTGGTGCAACCGCACCTCGGGTATCGGGGCCGATGGGCTCCTGCTGCTCGAACGAGTCGACGATGTGAACGCGCGCATGAAGCTCTACAACAGCGACGGCACGACTGCCGAGATGAGTGGTAACGGCGCCCGCTGTTTTGCCCACGCGTTGTTTCGAAGTGACGATGCGCGAGGTGAAAAGGTCTACGTGCTGCACACCGATGCCG
>JBMTYA010000206.1:0-2704 GCA_049454015.1 Ilumatobacteraceae bacterium
AAACGCCCGAGTGCCGTGCGCTTCACTGGCTTGGCCTTCGGGTTTTCAGGGTCGATCTCTACCACCCAGCCGAAGCGATTGATTTCATTCTGGTATCCAGGTTGCGAGCGATCGAAACGTGGGTCGAAGGTGTGCCAGGCGTAACCGAAACCTGAAGCATTAACGCCATAACGGGTCTCCTCAGCGGTCGCTTTCCACGCCGTGCTTGTCGAACCGAAGTAACCGTTGAAGTTCTCTTCGCACGTGAGATAAGTGCCCCACGGGGTGTAGCCGTTGGCGCAATTGTTGAGCGTGCCCTGCGGCTCGTTACCGGCCGAGTTCTTCAACAAATCACTGTTTGCGGCCGGGCCGCTGAACTCCACCGGAGTGTTCACGTGGATTCGGCGGTTGCGCTTGTCCTTCTTCATCGACCAACCCTTCGGACCCTCTTCGATGTAGAAGATTCCAACACCGTGCAGATGCTGCGAGACACGCACATCTTCAAGGCTCGTGGGCAACGCCTTGCCAAGCGCATGAGTGGTGGTGCCGTATTCGTAGTTCACGGCGAGCATGCCCTTCTTATCATCGCCGAAATACCACATACCGTCGTGGCCGAGGCCAGCTGAAATCGCTTGCTGATCACTCGAGAGCCCGTAGGCGAACTCACCCTTGCCGTCGAGGCGGGTGCGCCAAGGCAGAATCACCTTGTACTGGTATTCGGGCGCGATGGTCGGCATCGGCGAGTTCTGCAGTGGGATTGAGGTGAAGTTGATCGGCGGACGCTTGCGTGCAGCGACACCGCTCGCCGTGCGACGCGTTGGCTCGACCGCCGAGGCCTTCACGCTGGATGCTCCTGCGAACACGAACGCTGCAGCCGCTGCGCCACCGGCGAGCACCGAACGTCGTGAGACGAAAGAAGTCAGCACGTCTTCGAACGTGCGGTTATCGGAAGTGTTGCTTCCAATGTCTTCTGAATCAAAATTGATAGTCATGTTGTCCCTCTGATGTCGTTGAGTTATTTCGTTCGACACGTCTGCCGCCCAGACATGGCCGCCGAGTGCTTCGGCGACGGCAGCAAGATTCGCCCATCCAGGCGAACTTCACATGAACGACAGTTAGCGGGCGGTCAGATTCGTAATGAATTTATGAGAACAGCAACCACCGTGATCGTCGCAATCTGTGCACTAACGAACCAGCGAAGCAAGGAGCGGTGACTTCGCTCCATCGCCACCGTGAGGTCAAGAAGTTGGGCTGAGAGCCGCCGCTCGACGTTTGTTAGCCGCTGGTCAACTGCACGTATCTCGGCCTTCAGTTCACCCCGCAGTGCGTTCATGTCAGCCTTGATCTCCACGCGCAGCGAATCATGATCCGCCCGCAGCTCCGCGCGCAGCGCAGCTTGATCGGCCTTTGATTCGGTTCTCAGGTCGTTACGCAACGAGGCGAACCCGGCGACCATCACGGTGCGTAGGTGGGCCAGCTCCATGCGCACGAACCCGCGAGTGGCAGGTAGATCGAAGTCGTCGGCCGTCGTTGGCGTTAGCACGGTCATGATCTGCATCATCTCGTCGATTGGTGTGTCTGTCAAGTACGCCTCATTTCTCTGACGCTGGTAGTCCGCCACCCATGGTGTGCCACAAGTGCTCGTTGTGGTCGCGAAACTGATCGCAACTTTGGTTGTGAAAGTGGTCGAGGCCAAGCTCGAAATAGCGCGGCTAGGCGTTGAATGCGTCGCTGTCGGGGTAAGGGAACCACTCGGGGTCAGGTTGCGCAGTCGGTGCAATCATCACCATTTTTGAACGACGGAACTGCTCGAGCCCCTCGGCGCCGAGTTCACGCCCAGCGCCGGTGAACTTGCGCCCACCAAACGGAATCGCGTCGTTGTCGTTGAGCGGCGTGTTTACCCACACGATGCCGGTCTCAATTTCGTTCACGGCGCGAAACGCCTCTGCGAGGTCTTCGGTGTAGATGTTTGCACCGAGGCCGAGTTGCGAATCATTGGCGCGCGCAATGGCTTCGTCAAGGTCACGCACTTTGCAGACAGGCGCCAACGGGCCGAAGCATTCGCCGTGCATGATGTCCATGTCGTGTGAAACTTCGAGCACGGTTGGTTCGAAGAACGCACCAGCCGACAATGCCGCGGGGCGACGACCTCCGGTAACCACATTGGCTCCCTGTTCGACGGCACGGTTGACGATTTTTTCTACGCGGTCGCGCTCGCGCACCGACGCCATCGGGCCCACATCGATCTTGTCGAGGCCGTTGCCGACCCGCAGTGACTTGGCCATCGCCGCCAGACCAGATACGAATTCGTCGTAGACACTTTCATGCACATAGAAGCGCTCGGCCGACGTGCACACCTGTCCGCAATTCAGAAATGCCGCGAATGCTGCCCCGCGCACCGCGGCATCCATCGGTGCTGACGGCATCACGATGAACGCGTCGTTGCCCGAGGCCTCGATGAGGGCAGGCTTGAACCGCTGCGATGCGGCGCGCGCAACAGCCTGGGCTGCCGGCACGCTGCCAGTGAACGCGACGCCGTGCGTGTGTTCGTGGGCCACGAGCATCTGGCCAACCTCTGCCCCACCAGTCACGACTTGTACCAAGCCTGCGGGCAAGTGATCAAAGGCCCGCATCAACGTGAGCAAGGTCATCGGTGTGAGTTCGCTCGGCTTCACGATCACCGCGTTGCCCGCAGCGAGTGCCGCGGCTGCCTGCCAACCAAACA
>JBMTYA010000207.1:0-2693 GCA_049454015.1 Ilumatobacteraceae bacterium
CCGCTGCCGCTGCGCCCGCCACCGGCATCTTCCGCTCGCTCAACTTCTTCAACGCGCGGCTGTATTTCGTCGGACTGCTGCTTTCCAACATCGGCTCCTGGTTGCAGGGCACCGCGATGGCGTATCTCGTCTATCGCTTGACGGGCCGGGCGTCTGACCTCGGCTACAACGTGGCGTTTCAGTTTTTGCCGATGCTGTTTCTCGGCACGTGGGCCGGTGGGCTTGCTGATCGTTACAACCGCCGCACCATCATGCTCACGACGCAAATCTTGCTCGCAGTGCAGGCGCTGGTGCTCGGTGTGCTCGATGTGACGGGCCACATTTCGCTCGGCCTCGTGTGGACGCTCTCGTTTTTCTACGGCGTGCTGCTCGCGCTCGATAACCCAGCCCGCCGTGGCCTCATCACCGAATTGGTGCCTACCGCGCAACTGAGCAACGCCATGTCGATGAACACCGCCGTGATGACCGGCTCGCGTGTGTTTGGCGCCGCACTCGCCGCGCTGCTTGTCGGGCCCATCGGCACCGGTTGGCTTTTCATCATGAACGGCGTGTCGTACGCGGCGATGATCTACGGCATCGTCGGGCTGCGTAAGTCGGAGATGATCCCTGCCATCAAGCGACCAGCCGGTGGTCAACCAGTGCGCGAAGTGTTTCGCTTCGTGCGCTCCAATCGACGCCTCTCGTCGATGTTCTTTGCGTACATCATGGTGAGTACGTTCGCTTTCAACTACAGCGTCGTCTTGCCCAAGCTCGCCGATGTGAACTGGGGCAGCGACGACGCATTCGGTTGGCTGCTCACCATCACCGGCATCGGCAGCATCGCTGGTGCGCTGGTGACGGCGAAGTTTCCTCGCGTGTCGCTGCGTTGGTTGGTCACCGCAGTGGCGGTGCTCGGCGTGAGCAATATCGCGGTGGCGTTCTCACCCAACTTGTGGGTGGCGTTTTTGTTCTGTTTGCCGCTCGGCTTCGGCGGTGCGGCAATGATTGCATCCGGCAACGCCATTAGCCAGCAAGAGTCACCACCCGACATGCGCGGCCGATTGCTCGCGCTCACCGCAGTGGCATTTCTCGGTAGCACGCCGATTGGTGGGCCGATCACCGGTCTCATCGCCGACTACGTTTCGCTTGAGTGGTCGATGGCATACGGCGGGCTCACGTGTTTTGTCTGCGTTGCGGTGCTCGCATGGTGGTGGAGGTAGGTTCGCGACATGGCCGCATCGATCATCTGGTTTCGTCGCGACCTGCGCCTCGCTGATCATCCCGCGCTCACCGCTGCGCTCGCGCACGGGGTGACCACGCCGCTCTTTGTGCTCGACCCGTTGTTCGTCAATCGCTCGGGCGCGGCGCGACTCGGTTTCTTGTATCGCAATATTCGCGCGCTCGATGCATCGATGAACCGCGCCATCGTGGTGCGCCACGGTGACCCGCTCGACATCGTGCCGCGTTTCGCCAAAGAAGTCGGCGCCGACACCGTGTTCGTAAGCGAAGACTTCGGCCCCTACGGCGCCAAGCGCGATGCCGAAGTGGAGAAGTGTCTCGCAGCACAAGGTGTGCGACTCGAACGAGTTGGTTCGCCGTACGCAGTAAACCCCGGTGTGGTGCGCAAAAACGACGGCACGCCGTTCGCGGTGTTTACGCCGTTCTCACGCGGGTGGATTGCCAAAGGTTGGAGCCAGCCGCTTCCTGCACCGACGAACATGAACTTGCGCGGCGCACCCGACGTGAAGTGCGACGGCATTCCGCAAGAGCCTGAATGTGCAGCCAAACTGCCGGCCGGGGGAGAAGAGGCCGCATGGTCGCGCTGGGAACATTTCGCTGGCGATGCATTGAGCCGCTACAAAGAAGAACGCAACAACCCTGACCGTGACGGTTGCAGCATGCTCTCGCCCTACCTGCGCTTCGGTGTGTTGCATCCGCGCCAGTTGCTCGCCGAGCTGCGCCCCGACCCGAACCACGACCACTACCGAAGCGAGTTGGGTTGGCGTGAGTTCTATGCCGATGTGTTGCACCACCAACCGCGCACCACGTGGGAGAACCTGCAGGTGAAGATGAATGCAATGCCCGTCGACACCGACGCACGCGCCAAGCAACGCTTTGCCGCCTGGTGCGCCGGCAAGACGGGGTATCCGATCGTCGATGCAGGCATGCGTCAGATGCTCGCGACGGGCTGGATGCACAACCGTGTGCGCATGATTGTGGCCAGTTTCTTGGTGAAAGACCTGCACTTGCCGTGGCAGTGGGGTGCGAAGTTTTTCATGCAGCACCTCGTCGACGGCGACATCGCCTCAAACAATCACGGCTGGCAGTGGACTGCCGGCACGGGCACTGACGCCGCGCCGTACTTCCGCATCTTCAACCCGGCGATGCAAGCCGAGAAGTTCGACCCGACCGGCACGTATGTGCGCACGTGGCTGCCCGAGTTGGCAAGTGTGCCCGACAAGTTCGTGCACACACCGAGCGAGAGCCCGACGGGCGTACCAAATGGCTACGTGGCGCCGATTGTCGATCACGGCGAAGAGCGCGACGAAGCGCTGCGCCGCTACAAGTTGGTGACTGGCAAGTAACGCACGTCGGCGCGCCGTAGTACGTGCCGCCGCGCCGTAGTACGTGCCGCCGCGCCGTGACACCTGCCGCTGCACACCTTCTGCAACGCCGAAATCGGTAGATTTGTGGGCAACAATCATGCCGACAAG
>JBMTYA010000208.1:0-2674 GCA_049454015.1 Ilumatobacteraceae bacterium
TGCCACTGCCCGAGAGCACGACGAGCACGTCGCCTCGTTCGGCCTTCACCCGCAATTGCTCGGAGAACACCTTGTCATAGCCGATGTCGTTGGCCAGACAGGTCAGCACCGATGCATTGGCTGGCAGCGCCTCGATGCGCAGGCCGATGCCGCGCTTCACCCCCGCACCGTAGGTGAAGTCGTTAGCGAGGTGGATGGCGTTGCCGGCACTACCGCCGTTGCCGCACAGGTAGATGCGCTTGCCGGTGTTCCACGCCGCCAGAAAGATCTGCGTGAAATTCTCGACAAGAGCCATCTCTGGTGCGCGCAGCACCTGTGACAACGTCTCGATGTAGTCGTTCACGACTCGCGAATTGCCCGAGGCCATGCACGTCAATCCTACATTTAGGTCGCTCGTACACTGAGTAGTACCAGATGGCGCGTCCGGCAGTCACAACTCCGCCAGCAATCTACGTTTCTTCGTCGCGTTACGACCTGCGTCATCTCATGGATGCGCTTCCCGCACGACACGACGTGTCGATCGTCTGCAACGAAAGTGGCGAACGCCTGAGCGAGGAACAACTCATCGCCACTCGCCCACCAAACTGTGTTTGCATCATCGCCGGACTCGAACCGCTGTCGGCGCGCGTGCTCGACCACTACGGCGACGTAAAGGTGATCGCGCGGCTCGGCACAGGCATGGACACCGTCGATCTTGCGGCAGCCAGCCGCCGCGGCATCAGCGTGCTTGGCACGCCCGATGCCACCACCGATGCCGTCGCCGAACTGACGATCGGGCTCATGATTGCGGCGTTGCGCGGGGTTGTGGTTGCCGACAGAGCGATGCGCAACAACGACTGGTCGCCCGTCGTCGGCGGGCTGGTCAAGGGTCGCACGGTCGGCATCATCGGCTTTGGTCGCATCGGGCGGCGCGTTGCCGAGCTGGTCGAGGCATTCGGTGCAAGAGTGCAGTTCGTTGACCCGATGGTGCACGGCGGCGACCCCCGCCAAGCATCAATGCACGACCTGCTCGCGACGAGCGACGTGGTCACGCTGCACGCACCACTCACCGACGAAACACGCGGCCTACTCGGTGCGCGTGAAATCTCCCAATTGAAGACAGGGTGCCTCGTGGTCAACGTGGCGCGCGGTGGTTTGCTTGACGAAGCCGCACTTGCCGACGCGGTGCGGGCCGGTCGCGTGCGGGCGGCACTCGATTGCTTCGTCGACGAGCCGTACGTCGGGGCGTTGAGCGAACTGCCAGGCGTGGTGCTCTCGGCACACATGGGTTCACTGACCGAGGAAACTCGCACACTGATGGAGGTCACTGCGGCACGCCAACTCGTTGGCGAGCTGCAAAAATGCGGCGTCTTGTAGCGTTGTACGAGGTGACTGCAACCCGCTTTGAGCGCCTAAGCAACCTGCGTTCTCGTCTGCGCTCCGACGAGCCGACGGTGGGCACCTGGATGCAGATTCCGAGCCCCGACGTGGCCGAACTGCTCGCCTCGGGCGGCTTTGATTGGGTCACCATCGACCTCGAGCACGGCGCCATCTCGCGTCACCAACTGCCGGACCTGTTTCGCGCCATCGAGTTGCATGCGACGGTGCCGCTAGCGCGAGTGGCGCTGCCCGATGCAAGCCTGTGCCAGCAGGCATTGGACTCCGGGGCTGCCGGTGTCGTCGTGCCGCGAGTCGAATCGGCGGAGCAGCTCACCGACATCGTCGCCGGCTGCATGTGGCCGCCAGCGGGCAAACGCGGCGTCGGTTTTTCGCGAGCGAACCTGTTCGGTCGGCGGTTCGAGGAATACAAGACAGAAGCCCAACAACCGCTTATCGTGGCCCAGATCGAGAGCAAGAACGCCGTCGCCGACATCGGGTCGTTGCTCGCCGTGCGCGGAGTCGACGCCGTCATGATCGGCCCTTACGACCTCTCGGCATCATTGGGGGTCGCCGGCCAGGTGGATCACCCCGAGTTGCGCGCCCACATCGGCAAGGTGCTGGCGGCGTGTCGCAAAGCTGGTGTGCCGAGCGGCATCCATGTGGTGCAGCCCGATGTGCGACGCCTCGATGAAGAGATTGCGGCTGGTCACCGCTTCGTCGCCTACGGCACCGACGCCGTCTTCGTTTCGTCGAGCGCCAACAATCCACGGGGTCGACGCTGAAGGCAGTCGCGATCATTCCCGCGCGGATGGCGAGCACGAGGTTTCCCAACAAGCCGCTCGCCCTCATCGACCACCGGTCGATGATCGAGCATGTGTATTCGCGCGTTGCGTCTTCACCGCTCTTGGCAAAGGTCATCATCGCGACCTGCGACCAAGAGATCATCGATGCGGCGGCGAAGTTCGGGGCGGTCGGCATCATGACGGCCAACATCCACGAGCGGGCGTCTGACCGCTGCCACGAGGCGATGATGAAACTGGCGGCCCAGGGTGAGCATTTCGACGTGGCGGTGATGGTGCAGGGTGACGAACCGATGACGCATCCCGAGCAGATTGCTGAAGTGCTGGCCCCGCTGCAAGACGAGAAGGTGACCGTTAGCAACCTGTGCCTTGAGATCTCACAAGACGAGGCACAGAGCCTCGACGTCGGCAAAGTGGTGATGGATCAACTCGACGATGCGCTCTATTTTTCGCGGGCCGTCATCCCCGGGCTCATCGGCAACCAACCGCGTCGGTTCTACAAGCAACTTGGTTTG
>JBMTYA010000209.1:0-2638 GCA_049454015.1 Ilumatobacteraceae bacterium
GGTGTTCATGCGCGATCAGTTGCCGACGACAACCGGCTTACCCTTTCGTTCTGCTGCAGCACTCGCGTCGAGCGAGCGGGTCCCCTCACCGCGCCAACGCGCGCCCATGTCTTCGTTCTTGATGCGCTCTTGCAACAGCACGATGCCTTCGAGCAGTGCCTCGGGGCGCGGCGGGCAACCAGGCACGTACACGTCAACGGGAATGATCTGGTCGACGCCTTTGGTCACCGAGTACGAGTCCCAGTACGGTCCGCCGCAGTTCGCGCAACTGCCCATGCTGATGACGTACTTCGGTTCGGGCATTTGTTCGTACAACCGCTTCACCGCCGGCGCCATCTTGTCGGTGACGGTGCCAGAGATAACCACCAGGTCGGCTTGGCGGGGGCTCGCCGGCAACGGAATGACACCCAAGCGCATGACGTCGTAGCGAGGCGAACCGAAGGCTGCACCCATCTCAATCGCGCAACACGCCAAGCCCCACTGGTACACCCACATGCTGTACGAGCGTCCGAGATTGAAGAGCGCCGACAACGGGCGCGGCATTCGTCCTCGTTCGACTAATCCCACTGCGACACCAACTTCACACCCATCGCAACACTCCCTTGCGCCAGGCGTAGACGAGACCCAAGAGCAACACGAAGACAAAGACACCCATTTCAATGAGACCGAAGGTGCCGTAGCGCTCGAGCTGGGTCGCCCACGGGAAGATAAAGACAGCTTCCACATCAAACACCACGAACAGCAGGGCAAAGATGTAGTAGCGAACCTGGCTTTGCGACCAGCCCTCTCCGACAGGGTCGACACCGCTTTCATACGTGAGCAGTTTCTCGCGACCTGGCTTGGCCGGCCGCACGACTGAGGACACCCAGAGCAGGAGGCCCGCTAGCAACACCGCCGCGAGTCCGAACCAGCCGACAGTCAGGTACGACCGAAGGAATTCCGAGACCCCAGACATCGTGAAAAAACTACTATGCGGCAACACTCGGGGGGAACTCGCATACTCGCGGTGTGCGCGGTATCTGGCTTCTCATAATGACTGCGATACGAGGTGATTTCACAAGGGTGCTTGGGCTGGCAGACTGAGCAGCGTCTTGACGCTGGCGAAATCGCCAGTCGATTGCATCACCGATGACCGCGTTCAGCTTCCGCACTGAGACACGGAAGGACTCGTTGCGGGATCTTGCTGCAATCTGGGTCACCCTCACCCTTACCCTCGCGTACCTCGAAGTGCCGATCGTCAATGCGCCACTCTTTGCGACTGCCCTTACTCTGCAGGCAGCACTCGGCACAGTGGCGATTACGTGGCTATTAAAAGGGGTACAACCGTCACTTCTCCTGTTGCTCGGTCCCGGGCTGATTCTTGGCGGTGCTCTCTCCTTCGCGCTCTTTCAACTCGTCGGGCGTGGTGTCGTCGGACTTGTCACTACAACGGCAATGGGGGCTTGGGCGGTCACGCATCTTGGCAGAAGCGCTTCCGAAACCACATTGAGTCTCTCACGTGCGGAGGCTCTCGTTCACCTTCTCGGTCTGTCGTCGCTGGGGCTGGCATCGGAGTTTGAGTGGCTCCTCGTCCCTGCACTTGCCTGCTTCTTTGCATCGATCGTCATCGGTCTCGTAAGTTGGAGCACTCCGAAAAGTAAAATTGCGGCTTATGCAATCTTGATAGGTGGCGTTGCACTCGCACCCTTGTATCGCGAATCATGGTGGTGGGTCATCACCGATGACTACAACTTCTTTGAGGTTCTCTCACGCCATCTCACGGAGTCGGGGCCCTTTTCAAGATGGGGAGCGCTTGATGTTTCTCGATACCACTGGCTGTCTTACGGCTGGAGTGGACTTCTCGACTACTCAGCTGGTTCGCCCGAGCCGCTCGTCACGCTCACTCGAGTTATGCCACTTGTGTACTCGCTAGCGCTTGCGGCCTCGCTTTTGCTTCTCGGGGCGTCCATTGCACAAGGTAGAGGAAGGCTTCTTTTTTTGGCGCTGCCTGGATGGGTTCTGGTCGCAAACTTCAAGCTCGACTGGGCCGGAACTTCGACTGCGGGCGTGTACGCAACTCTGACCGCCTTGGTTGCACTGTTGGCAGTCATTTCGACTCGCAAAGACGATTTGGGGAAAAGACTCCTGATATACGTCACTTTCGCAGCACTACTCGCACTCACCAAGCTTCCGAGCACGCTGTCGCTACCGGCGCTCGTGCTCGGGGCGGAAACTGTCAGGATCACGCGAGCATCCAACTTCTCGCTCCGAGCCAGAGCAGGTCTTATCTCGGTGTTTACTGGCGGTCTGATCGCCGTGGTGTTGCTGCTTCCGTTCAGCGCATTGGTCGAACCACTCAGCTTTGAGTGGGCCGGCGACGCAGGGAGCACTGATGGCAACCTGTTGACAGAAGTCCTGCGAGTGGGCAGTCATAATGCTTGGACTCTCCTTGCGATTGTGGCCACCTGGTTGATGGTGCGTCGTATGACTTCAGCCCCGACGGCAATCGAGCCAATCACCGTCGCACTCTCTTTGGGAGCGCTCTGGGTGGTCGGTCTCACGATGAACGTAATCATTCAGGGAACCGCAAAAGCAAACCTTCAGGAATACTTCAGCGGACCGAACTACTTTCTGGCAGGGCTGACGATGTTTGCTTCGT
>JBMTYA010000210.1:0-2624 GCA_049454015.1 Ilumatobacteraceae bacterium
ACGATGAAATCGGCGGTCGGGTGGTTAACGTCGTCAGCGAAACGGTCGAGGGCCTGGGCAAGCGGCGTGTACGACATCGTTGCAACGAGTCGTTCGAGTGGTTGGCGCAAGACGGCTGGTGCGTGGGGCGTCGTGGCGATGATCGTTTGTTCGAGTCCGTTGCTGCCAGCGAGCATGTCGCGCAACTGATCGGTCCAGATAGCGAGTGCCTCGACGACGGCTTGCTCGTCGCGACGGCGGCGCTGTCGCGCGGCAGCACTCGCTGCACCCGCAACGATGCCGATGATTGCTGCCGAAATTGTCCAGCCAGTGACGAACCAGGTCGCCACTGCGACTACGAACCCAAGCAGGAGATGCACGGGAGACGTAGCTCGGCGTTGTGCCGCGCCGAACCGCAGTTTTACCGTGCCACGTTGCGCGGCGAGCACGATGAAGATGCCAAAGCCGATGACGGCGCCAGCGCCGAGGGCAACGAGTGAGACGTTCGTCGCACGAGCGCGACACGCTCGGGTCGTTGGTAGCCGTGTTCGCGCAGCAACGCCTCGGTCGTCGCACGCAACGGGAAGAGCCACTCATAGCGACCGTCTGACCCGCGCGTGACCACTTCGTTTGATACCACTTGCACGCCGTCGGTGTCGACCACTTCGCGAATCGATGCGACAGAGCGACGGCCATCAAGATTTTCAATGAAGACCACGAAGTGCACTGCGCTAGCGACGAGCACGTTCACCGTCTCGACAGGTAGACCTGTCGACGCCATCGACACATATGCCGCAAGTTTCGGAAACACCGAGCGAGCCCCGTCGGCGTGCATCGTGCACATGGAGCCGTTGTTGCCCTGACTCATCGCCATGAGCATCGGGAACGCCTCGGCCCCACGCACTTCGCCAACGATGACGCGATCAGGATCCATGCGCAACGCCATGCGCGTGAGATCAGCCAGCGTTATTTCTCCCTCACCCTCGATGTTGGCTCCGCGACTTTGCAGCGCGTCGTAGTCGGGGTGTCGTTCAGCAAAGTGTTCGAGGCCAAGTTCGTAGGCATCTTCGATGGTGACGATGCGCTCAGTGGCGGGCACTTCGTTGAGTAGGGCCCGCAATAGCGTGGTTTTGCCCGACCCGGTGCCACCGGCAATCACCACGTTGCGCTTGGCGCGCACTATCGCAGCGAGCAGCGACTGCACACCGTGGTCGAACACCTCACGCGTACGCAGTTCGTCAAGCGATGACAGCTCGAAGCGGTGACGGCGGATGATGAGGCTCGGTCTCGTCGAAACCTCCATCACCGCAAAGAGCCGAGAACCGTCAGGGAGCTGCATGTTGAGTTCCGGGGTTCCGGCATCGAAGCGTTTCTCGGTGCGACTGAATCGCGTCGCACAACGACGAATCAACTCGATGAGTTCTTCGTCTGACTCGACGATTGGTGTGCGTCGTTCACGGGTGCCGTCACGCAACTTCACCCACACCGAGTCGGCGCCGCGTACGTGAATGTCACTCACATCAGGGTCGTTGAGCAGCGTCTCGAGACGACCAAGACCCAAAACCAAGGCGATTACTTCTTCCACCAGTGACTCTTCGTCGAGCGGCGGCCAGGTATCACTCGGTGCGAGAGCCAGAGCGCGCGCCACCTCGGCCCGCGCGGTTTCGCGAGCCAGCAGCTGTTCTGACCCGCTCGCATCGCTGAAGCCATCGATGCGGGTGAGACGCTCGTCGGCCAATACTTCACCGACACGATCGGCAATGTTGCGAACGAAATTGCTGTTAGACATCATCGGTCTGACTGCACTTTCATCAGGCTGATGCGATCAGCACGCGCGAGATCGAGAGCCATCGTCGCCGGCGCGCGCAGGGTGACGCGCAGTTCATCGCCAAACTCACCCGTCATGCCGACATCGAACACTTCGACTGTGGCTGGCAGCACTTCGGGCAGTGGTGCGTCGGTGCCGCTGTTCGGAAACGAAATCACTGCACGCACAAGGTCACCGGATGCGAGCCCTGCGGGCACGAAGCCAGGGTCAAGTGCGACCGGAATCAACGCCTCGTCGGCGCCGAGCACCGACAGCTCAGCCAATGCATATGGTGCAATCGGCGCACCTTCGGGTACGTCGGCGAGCAATCGTCGACCGAGAGCGTTGCTGGCATCGCTGGCCCGAATCACCGCGGTGCCCGGCACGTGTCCGACATCGAGGGCGACGAGGTCGTCGCGCATCAAGATGGTGCCACGCGGCAGGTTGCGTGCTGCGCCTACGACCGTGAACTTGTCACTCGAGCGCTCAAAGAGCGTGAACCCGGCGAGTGCGCCACCCACGATGAGCACGAGCCCCACGAGCAATTCAGGCGAAAGCCGGCGACGAGGCGTGCTCGTTTGGTCATCAGTGTCGGGTTCGTCGCGCAGACGCGCGCGCACCACATTGTCGGACATCCGTTCCGCCACGGTTGCCTTCCTTCGTTGAGTAGGTCGTTCGATCGCAGCAAGCTGCTCACGAACTATGTGTGAGGCAATTGAGTGAAACGGACGGCACCTCTCTCGTGCCAAACCGAGCGCGAAAATTCTTGATGAACGAGTGCATGTGCACATGAGCCGTAGCCTTCAGTGCGTGCGAACGAGTGTTCAGCCGCCCAAGG
>JBMTYA010000211.1:0-2609 GCA_049454015.1 Ilumatobacteraceae bacterium
ACCCACAACGGTTTTCGAGACCGTCCCATTCGGCCGCTCTGGCACCCTTCCGTCTCGCAACGCTACCTCTGAATGCCGGTGTGCAGCATTAGTGCCGATTATTCAGGAGAACGGTGAGTCGAAGGTCTCCAACGGAGGTAGTTCGCTATCGCGTGCTGACACGACCGGTGAAAGCGAGTTCCACTGACAGCCGAAACTGTCCCAACGAACTCCGGAATCACTGTCTGGTGCATAGTCGCACTCCTGTGCATAATTCACCACTGCCTCGCTGCTCAACACTTCAAACCCGTTGGCGCAACCGACAGGAATAAAAAGAAGGCCCGACGTGTTATCCATTTCGAAGGCAACGTGCTGACGATAAGTCGGACTGCTGACGCGAAGATCTATCACCACGTCTCGAACTTTTCCGGCCGTCACCCAGATGACTTTGGCGCCCTCATGCGGCGGTAGTTGCAGGTGCATACCCCGAATGACGCCCTCTCGTGAGCGATTCCAGAAAATCTCCCGCACGTGAAAGTCGTATCCCATCGCCGATCGAATCGGAGCGGACAACACCTTTGAAAAGGTGCCTCGTGTGTCCGATGAGTGAATTGCAGGCCACTTCATACAACCGGAGATGGCCGCTACGAGCCTGGGTGTGTTGGGGGGCGAGAGTGTCACAAAAATTCCAGCTCCCTCAAACTAATCATCACCACAAGGAATTGTCTAGGCTCTCAAACGAAATGACGCCGTCTAATCGCAGCCCTGAGAGCCTTCGTCAGGAGATTCGCGGTTTGGTTGCGGAGTATTTTGTAAGCGCATTTCCTGTGCAGCCATTCGAGCCGGGCGTTTCTCCGGTTCCGGTTTCAGGGAAAGTGTTTGACCATTCGGAAATCCAGTCGCTCGTCGATTCGTCGCTGGATTTCTGGCTTACAACAGGGCGTTTTGCGGAGGAATTTGAGCGGGAGTTCGCCAAGGTTATGGGCGTTCGTCATGCACTCCTCTGCAATTCAGGATCGTCGGCAAACTTGCTCGCCCTCAGCACCTTGACGTCCGACCGACTGAGGGATCGGGCACTGCAGGACGGAGACGAGGTACTTACGGTTGCTGCTGGCTTTCCGACAACGGTAAATCCGATCTATCAGAATCGCCTCACCCCCGTTTTCGTCGACGTCAATCTCGGCACGTACGACGCGCCCGTCGAGCGTCTCGCCGAAGCAATCGGCCCGCGCACGAGAGCAATCATGATGGCGCATACTCTCGGCAATCCTTTCGATCTCGCTGGCGTGATGGAACTCGCGAAGCAGCACGATCTTTTTGTCATCGAAGACACCTGTGACGCCGTCGGAGCGACATTCGACGGGCAACCTGTGGGGTCATTCGGTGACCTCGCCACCACCAGTTTTTATCCCGCGCATCACATCACCATGGGTGAAGGCGGATCGGTTCTGACACAGTCGGGAGTGCTAAAGAAGATCGTGGAATCGTTTCGCGACTGGGGAAGAGATTGTTGGTGCCTTCCTGGGGCCGACAACACGTGTGGTCGACGATTCGACTGGCAGCTCGGTGATCTCCCCTACGGTTACGACCACAAGTACGTATATTCACACATCGGCTACAACCTCAAACTCACCGACATGCAAGCCGCCGTTGGCGTGGCACAGCTTGCAAAGCTTCCCGGCTTCGTTGCAGCGCGCCGTGCTAATTTTACTCGGCTCTACGAAGGTCTTCGACCGCTTGAAGACAGATTCATCCTGCCCGCCACCACTGCGCGCAGTGAGCCGAGTTGGTTCGGCTTCGCCCTCACCATTCGACCGGAAGCCAAGATTGACCGTCTCGCACTCACGCAACATCTTGAGAACCGCCGCATTGGAACGCGGCTGTTGTTCGGTGGCAACCTCATGAAGCAGCCGGCCTACAAAGACCTGCCACGGCGCATCGTTGGATCGCTCGACAACGCCGACGTCATTACCACGAATACCTTCTGGATCGGCGTTCACCCCGGGCTCGATGACGCGCGAATCGACTACATGATCGAGTCATTATGCGAATTTGCCGGAAGGTAGCGATCCGACCTTGAGGAAACTCATTTCCATCATCGTGCCCGCTTACAACGAGCAGGACTGTGTCGACGAGTTGGCTCGACGGCTGACGAATGTGTTCTCGCTGAACCATCAGTACGACTTTGAAGTCCTGATCGTTGAAAACGGCTCACACGACGAGACCTGGGCGCGTCTGACGAGAATTCATCAACAAGATGCGCGTTTTAAGGTGATTCGACTCGCCCGTAACTTTCGGATGGACGGTGGCCTCACGGCTGGTATGCACTATGCGCAAGGTGATGCAGCGGTGCTCATGACCGCTGATCTACAAGATCCACCTGAGCTGATCAGTGAGTTCATTCGCAAATGGGAAGAGGGCTACCAGAACATCTACATGGTTGTCACCAAACGCGGAGGCACCGGGCCGCTGCGTCGCTTCAACTCCAGGCTGTTTTATTGGGTCGCCGCGCGTATGACTGGCGAGTCGATTCCGCAGAATGCCAGTGATTTTCGTCTGGTTGACAGAAAGGTGTACGAGGCCGTCCGAACAATGGACGAAAGAAACCGCTTTGTTCGCGGACTGTTCGC
>JBMTYA010000212.1:0-2602 GCA_049454015.1 Ilumatobacteraceae bacterium
TGATCGCTGCACCTTCGTGCACTTCGCCGATCTTGTACGACTTGCCGGTGTAGTAGAGCACTCGCTCGGTAGTGGTTGTCTTGCCGGCGTCGATGTGCGCCATGATGCCGATGTTGCGGTATCGCTCGAGTGGGAACTCTCTCTCAGACATGGGGGGATACTCCGTCGTTTCGCCTAGTGGGGGTGACTGTTACCAGCGGTAGTGGGCGAAGGCCTTGTTGGCTTCTGCCATCTTCTGCATGTCTTCGCGCTTCTTCATCGATGCGCCGACGCCGTTCGATGCGTCCATCAGTTCGTTAGCGAGGCACTCGGCCATCGTCTTTTCGCGGCGGTCGCGGGCGTTATCAACAACCCAGCGGATCGCCAGCGTCGTCGAACGACGCGGCTTCACTTCGACTGGCACTTGATACGTCGCGCCACCGACTCGGCGGCTGCGAACCTCGAGCGGGGGCTTCACGTTGTCGATTGCGCGCTTCAGCGTCGCAAGCGGCTCGGTGCTCGTCTTCTGCTCGATCATCTTGAGCGCGCCGTAGACGATCTGTTCGGCGGTGCTCTTCTTGCCGTGCAACATCACCTTGTTGACGATCTGGGTGACGAGCGTGGAGTGGTAGACGGGATCAGCGAGCAATTCGCTGCGTACGGCCGGACCTTTGCGAGACATGGTTACCTCTACTTCGAGCGCTTCGCGCCGTAACGGCTGCGCGCCTGCTTGCGATCTTTCACACCGGACGCATCAAGTGCGCCGCGAATGATCTTGTAACGAACACCAGGCAGGTCGCGTACGCGACCGCCGCGCACGAGCACGATGGAGTGCTCTTGCAGGTTGTGGCCTTCACCCGGGATGTAGGCGGTGACTTCGATACCGCTCGTCAAGCGCACGCGCGCCACCTTGCGCAGCGCGGAGTTCGGCTTCTTTGGGGTCGTGGTGAACACGCGCGTGCAGACACCACGGCGCTGAGGTGAACCCTTTAAGGCGGGCGTCTTGGTCTTGGACGACTTCGAGCTGCGACCTTGGCGGATCAGCTGTTGGATGGTGGGCACGCGAAAAACCGATTGCTTTCTTTCGTAGGGATAACGGGCACTGACTTTCACCCAGCCGAGGCGACCCAGAAGGTCGCGCGCAGCGAGCGCTACAGCCTATGGGGCAGCCTGCGAGGTCGCCAACCCCCGCAATCACGCGGTGGAGACGACGATTTCGCACGCCGTGTTTGGGTGCCTGGTTTCGGCACCGTGCTTGGGCGTTGCGGTCGGTTTCGGAGTCGTTGGCCGATTATTCGGCGTCGGACTCTGCGGACGGCTCGTCCCCTGCCTCGTCGGCTGAAGACGTTGAGCCAGCACCCATCACGGCCTGGAAGTCAGCGAGAGCACTGCTCGTCGAAGCCGCCGCGGACGGCGAACCGAACACCGACTCGTCCACCTCGACACCTTCGTCACCGTCGGTGGTGTGCGACTGCGGCCGCACGTAACCGGGGTAATCGATACCGAACAAGTTGTAGGAGTCCATACCAGTACCGGCAGGGATGACCTTGCCGATGATGATGTTCTCCTTCAAGCCGATGAGCGAGTCGCTGCGGCCGTCGATGGCTGCTTCCGTGAGCACGCGGGTGGTCTCTTGGAACGACGCGGCCGAGAGCCACGAGTCCGTCGAGATCGCCGCCTTGGTGATGCCCATCAATTCCGGGCGACCTTCGGCGGTGCGCTTGCCTTCCTTGGAGAGCGCGTCGTTGGTCTCGCGCAAGACGCGAGCATCGATGCGCTCACCTGGCAAGAAGGGCGTGTCGCCCGGATCTTGCACGATGTAGCGGCGCGTCATCTGACGGATGATCAACTCGATGTGCTTGTCGTGAATCGCAACACCCTGGTCGCGGTACACGCGCTGCACTTCGTCGACGATGTAGTTCTGCGCGTCGCGGATACCGCTGATCTCGAGCAGTTCCTTCGGGTCGATCGGGCCGTCGGTGAGCAACTGACCGGCAACGACGGAGTCACCGTCTTTCACCTTCAACTTGCTGCCTGACGGCATCTGGAACGACACTTCTTCGCCACTGTCGTCGATGATCTTGACGAGCAATCCCTTGCCGTCGTCGTCACCGATGCGCACCGTGCCGGTCGCACGAGCGAGCGTCGCCGCACCCTTCGGGTGACGAGCTTCGAACAATTCCACGACGCGCGGCAGACCGCCGGCGATGTCCTTGCCCGCCACACCACCGGTGTGGAAGGTGCGCATGGTGAGCTGGGTTCCCGGCTCACCGATCGACTGGGCCGCAATAACGCCGACTGCTTCGCCGAGTTCGATGGCGTTGCCGGTCGCGAGCGAACGGCCGTAGCACTTTGCGCAGATGCCGTTCTTCGACTCGCACGTGAGCACCGAGCGCACTCGCACGCGAGTGACCTTCGGGTCGTCGCGCAAGAGCGCGAGTTCGGCATCCCCGACGATGCTGTTGCGCGCGAGCACGGTGCCGTTCGACAGCGTTACATCGGCGTGCAATGAGCGACCAAAGAGGCGCGTCTCGAGCCAGTTGCGCTTGCTGGAGGTGTCTGCAAGGACGTCCTCCACCCAAATGCCCTGGCTGGTTCCGCAGTCGTCCTCGCGGACGATGAG
>JBMTYA010000213.1:0-2600 GCA_049454015.1 Ilumatobacteraceae bacterium
CCGGCGGGCACGCGCGGTGTAGCTGGTTCGTCGGCGAACGCCTGCTGCACGTAAACAAGTGCTCGCGCGGCATCGCCACCGACGTTTGCGACCTCGGCGACGTAGGCGTCCTGGCCTCGTTCGACGACGACGGCCACCGCCTCGCTCTCTTTTGCTTGTCCCGTGAGTTTCGCCAATGCCTCGCGACGCGCAGCGGGAAGCGGCGGTAGCGACGTGCGCACGCGTTCGACCCAAGCAGTGTCGGGCACGAGCGGCACCAAGTCGGGCTCCAAGAAATAGCGGTAGTCGTCGGCGTCTTCCTTCGTGCGCAACACATTGGTGCGACCGGCGGCGTCGTCCCAGTGCAGCGTCTGCTGCTTGATCGCCCCGCCACTCGAAATGATGTCGATCTGGCGGCGTGCCTCGTAGTCGATTGCCCTGCCGACCGCGCGAATCGAGTTGACGTTCTTGATCTCGCAGCGCGTGCCGAATGGCGTACCTGGTTTGTGCACCGACACGTTCACGTCGCAACGCATCGAACCTTCTTCCATCTTTGCGTCGCTCGCGCCGACCGCGAGCAGGATGGCGCGCAACTCAGCGACGTACTGCTTGGCTTGCTCACTGGTGCGAATGTCAGGGCGCGAGACGATCTCGACAAGCGGCACACCGGCGCGGTTGAAATCAATGAGCGAATACTCGCTTCCGGCGATGCGACCTTCTGCGCCGCCAAAGTGCGTCGACTTGCCGGTGTCTTCCTCGAGGTGTGCTCGCTCGATACCAATACGCACGTCGCCGGGCAGCATCAAGAAGCCGTCGACATTCAGCGGCTGGTCGTACTGACTGACTTGATAGGCCTTCGGTAGGTCTGGGTAGAAGTAGTTCTTGCGGTGAAAGGTGCACGGCTGCACTCGGCAGTTGAGCGCGAGACCAAGTCGCATCGCCAATTCGACGGCATGACGGTTGAGCACCGGCAGAGCACCCGGCAAGCCGAGTGTGACTGGGTCAATGTGCGTGTTTGGCTCGTCACCAAAGCGATTGGCGCTCGCGCTGAACAACTTGGTCTTGGTCGCCAACTCGACGTGCACTTCGAGGCCGACGACGAGTTCCCACCCGTCGATGAGTTGCTCGGCGGTAGCGACGACTGTTGACGGGTTAGTCACGGTCATGCTGCGGGCTCCACTTGAAAAGTCACGACGCGCGCTCCAGTTCGGCAGCGACGCGGAACATTGTCGGTTCACCCAGCGCCGGCGCCAGCACCTGTACGCCGACGGGCAAGCCAGCCTCCCCCGTGCCGAACGGCACGCTCATCGCGGCGTGGCCGGCCAAGTTGGTGGGAATCGTGAACACGTCGCACAGATACATCGCGAGCGGGTTGCTGGTCTTATCGCCGAACTTGAACGCGACTGTCGGAGAGGTGGGCGTGAGGATTGCGTCGCACGTCTCGTAGGCCTTCGCGAAGTCGTCAGCAATAAGGCGTCGCACTTTGAGGGCCTTGCCGTAGTACGCGTCGTAGTAACCGGCCGACAATGCGTATGTGCCCAACATGATGCGACGCTTGACCTCGTCGCCAAAACCTGCTGCACGAGTGGCGCCGTACATCGCATTGAGATCTTTGGCGTCGACGCGCAGTCCGTAACGAACTCCGTCAAAGCGCGCAAGGTTGCTGCTCGCTTCTGCCGGTGCAACCAAGTAGTAGGCGGTGAGACCGAACGACATTGAGGGCAACTTCACGTCGACCACCGTCGCACCGGCGGCTCGCAGGGCATCGAATGCCGCATCAAGTCGTGCGAGCACGTCGGGAGAAGAACCTTCGGGCATGTCGGCGACCCGGCCGATGCGCAACCCCTTCACTCCTTGTGCGAGCACGTTCATCAACTGCGGTGCAGGTTGCGGCAATGACGTGGAGTCGAGCGGGTCGTGACCGGCGATGACTTCCATCAACAACGCTGCGTCGGCGACCGTAGTGGTGAACGGACCAATCTGGTCGAGGCTGCTGCCGAATGCAACGAGACCTTGACGCGACACGGTGCCATAGGTTGGCTTTACTCCAACAAGACCGCAGAGCGCAGCGGGTTGGCGGATGCTTCCACCGGTGTCGCTACCGAACGAAGCAGCAGAAAAACCGGCGGCGACTGCAGCTGCACTACCGCCGCTCGAGCCACCCGGCACACGCGAGGTGTCGAGAGGGTTGCGTGTGGGGCCGAACGCCGAGTTCTCGGTGCTTGAACCCATCGCAAATTCGTCAAGGTTCGTCTTGCCGACGAACACTGCACCCTCATCGGCCAAGCGTCGCACGACCGTGGCGTCGTACGGCGGCTTCCATCCGGCGAGGATCTTCGACGAGCACGTGGTCTCTACGCCGCGCGTGCACATGTTGTCTTTCAGCGCGATCGTGACCCCGGCGAGGCGACCGACTTTCTTGCCCGACTTCACGTCGGCATCGATCTGTGCAGCTCGTTCGCGCGCACGATCGGCGGTCACCAAGTTGAACGCGTGAATCTCTTTCTCGCGAGCGTCGATGGCTGAGAGATTCTCTTCGAGCACCTTCGCAGCCGACAACGAGCCGGATGCAACTTGGGCTGCGATATCGACGACGGTGCGGCGGGTCACCGGCTCACTCC
>JBMTYA010000214.1:0-2552 GCA_049454015.1 Ilumatobacteraceae bacterium
GATACGAGAGCCGCTCGAAGGCGCGACCCGGCTTGTGGCGTCGGTTGGTGCGCTCCCCCACGTAGGCGCTGATCAGTGCGACCCTCTGCACATGGCTGAGCGACTGCACGCGCTCCAACAGTTGCGACTCTGGCAAGTGCGACGATGAATAACAGATTGCTGCGAGCAATTTGTCTTCACCGTCGGGATCAAAGTCGACGAGCGTTACTTCGGCTGCGGGCTCTGGCTCGACGATGCCGAAGTATTCGTCGACGAGGTCGGCGGTGTTCGAGGCGTTGTCGGCGAGGTACTGGCTCCAGCGACCGCCGCGATCGGGCATGTCGACGCGCCGCAAGAACGTGGGGATCACCTTGCGCAGCTCACCGAGCATCATGTCGGCGTAGGCCCGTGCCTCTGGCAACGGGTGTGCGCGCATACGCAGGAGCAACGCTTCGTAGCCCTGCCCAGTGCCGTAGATGCCCACGTTGCTGAGCGATGCGGCGGGCAACACGCCGCGAACGGCGTCGAGGGCCTTGGCTCGCGTGGCTTGGCGGTAGATGAAGTCGGAGTCGTTGGCGCCGCGCGGCACCGTCGCACGCACGTGGTTGGTGACCTTGTCGACGAGTTCGCTGTAGGTGTCGAACATGCGGTCCATGTCGCCCACGTATCGCGTGCCGAGCGGGCCGGAGCACACCTCTGGGTCGCGGTAGTAGCGGTAGCGACCACCGAGCCGTGCGTCGTAGGAGATGTAGCGCGTGCTCTGTTCGAGGTAGGACATGAGCCGACCCCACTCGAGGATCTTGGTCAGCACGTTCGAGGCTTGTTCGCAAGCAAGGTGCACGCCGCCGAGCTGAGCGACTGAGTCGTCGCCGTACTCCACGAAGATGCGCTCGTACAGTTCTTCGGCGCGCGACACACCGATTGTCGCGTCAACGGTCTCGTCACCAGAGAGGTCGAGGTCGCCGACGAATTCATCCAAGAACAGCCGACGAAGGCTCTTGGCGGTGCGGCTGTAGCGCGCAAAGAGTGCGCCCTTCACTACCTCAGGGAGGTTGACAAGCCCAAACACCGGCAGGTCGAGGTTGGTGAAGTAGCGGCGCAACACCGCTGCTTCGTCAGGTGTGAACTGCTCTGGAACGTACACCGACACGAGTGCCGATACTACGAAACGAGGGCGAGGTTTTAGAGCACCCCTTCGGGCACGCGGCCGTCACCGAAGGCTTCTTTGACCTTCTGTTGCAGTTCTCCCCGTGTCCAGAGGTCGATGACCGTCATCGCCATGATCTTGGCTCCGTCCAAGACGGACTTGTCGGCCTCTTTCGACTTGGTGTAGTCGGCAAATTGCGGTGAGTGCAGCGAAACACCCTGCGGTGCGACTGCGAGCATCGGGTGGATGGTCGGCGTGAGGTAGCTCACGTTGCCCATGTCGGTGGAACCACCGCCAGTGCCGTGCAGGTACGCCGAGGTGAGCGCACGACCGACTGCGGTGGAGTTCGCCGCGTAGGCGTCGAGCAGCGGGATGTTGTCGACGATGTCGGCGTAAGCGTGCGTGTCCCATTCCATCTCCACGCGGCAGTCGGCCGCCTTTGCACCGGCTTCGAGGCAAGACGTGACGCGCTGCTTGAGCGGCTGCAGCGTCTCGATGGTGTCGCTGCGCACGTACCAATCCATCTCTGCTTCGCGCGGCACGATGTTGGGCTTCTCCCCCGCCTTGGTGAAGATGCCGTGCACGCGCTCGGTGGGTCGAATGTGCTGGCGCAGTGCGGCGACGTTCATGTAGCCGAGTACTGCTGCGTCGAGTGCGTTGCGGCCGAGATGCGGTGACACCGCAGCGTGTGCAGCCTGGCCGTAGTAGCGAACGACGGCCTGCTGAATAGCGATGGCATTCATGCGTGCCAGGTCGCGGTCAGAGGGGTGGATCATCATTGACGCATCGACGCCCTTGAACGCGCCGGCACGGGCCATCTCCACTTTTCCGCCACCGCCTTCTTCGGCGGGCGTGCCCATCAACGTCAGTCGACCACCGGCATCGTCGGCGATGCCGGCCAACGCGAGACCTGCACCGAGCCCGGCCGCGGCGATGATGTTGTGGCCGCACGCGTGGCCGATGCCTGGCAGCGCGTCGTACTCGCAGAGCACCGACACGTTGAGGCCCTTCGAGCCGACGTTGGTCTGAAACGCCGTGTCGATGTTGTACGCACTGCGGGTGACGCCGTACCCAGCCTCATCGATCATGCGGGTGAGTCGGTCGTGTGCGTACCGCTCTTCGTAGTTGGTCTCCGGGTGGGCGTGAATGTCGTGGCTCGCTGCGATGAGGTCTGCAGCGCGGGCGTCGATGTCGGCGCAGGCGCGGGCTTTAAGTTCAGCAATTTGTCGTTCGTCGAGTGCCATGGGAAGGAAGGCTAATTGGGCGTGCACAACACGAATGCGTCGGGTCGCACCGTGACGGTGATCTGATCGGCACGCCCCCACGCTCGACCGTCAATGGTCACAAGCTGTGTACCGCGACTCGACCGCCATGTGATCGTTTCACCGCGCACGGTGCGCAGTGCGGGATGCGGCAAGTGGTCGCC
>JBMTYA010000215.1:0-2543 GCA_049454015.1 Ilumatobacteraceae bacterium
CGGAAATCCTTCACGATGTTGTCTATCGTCGCACGATTGGCGTCGAAACACACCACGCTGCAACCAATCACGACGCCGTAGACCTCGCCCTTCACCCGATCGGCCACGCTCACCTGCACCACTCGCAGAGTTCCGTTCTCGGTCTGCAGGTCGTACACCAACTTCTCCCCCGGCAGCGCTGACACGCGCGTGTCGGTCGGGCCCTCACTCACAACGGCGAAGCCTTCTTCAAATGCCTGGTCAAGGTCGGTGAACGCAACGGTGCGACCGAGGTAGTCGAGATCAGTTTGTTCTTCGGTCGTGGGCAGACGACGAATCACTACACCACTGACGGCCGCCGACGGCTCGAGCAACGTGCTCTTGCTGCCGCCGGGCGCCCAGAACCCGTGCATGGTGAACTCGGGTTGCATCTGCACCACTTCGGTCTTGTACTCACTCGGTGCCTTGACGTAGGCGCCGAGATCGGCATTACCGACATACGTCGAGTCGATTGATACTTTGCCACACGCACCAAGCAACCCGCTCAACATCGCCGCACCCCACACCGCCACTCGACGAGTTGCGGTGTGATGCATCATCGCCTACAGCACCTTTGGCGGCGGCGGCGGCCCGAAACGGTTCTCCCCCGTGCCTCCGCTACGCGCCAACAAGAAGATGTTGACGATCGGGAAGATCAACCACCAGCCACGCTTGTCGATGTCGTGCAGGCGCCGCACACCTACAGCGATGGAAGGCAGAAACAGGGCAAGCGAAACGAGATTGCCAAGCGCCGAGCTGAAGCCCGATGCTGCCGACTGCACGAGAAGGCTGAAGAGGAAGAACCACCAATACTCGCTGCGCCCCGCACGACCCTTGAAGGCCGCGTAGTTGCGCAGACCTGACTTGATTGCGTCAACGAACGACATTTACTTTTCGCCGCCAACTGGTTTCGGTTCTTTGGGCAGACCGAGCACGCGCTCGCCCACGATGTTGCGCTGAATCTGGCTCGTGCCGCCCCAGATGGTCTCTGAGCGAGAAAAGAAGAACGACGACATCATCGCACTTGCAGGGTATCCCCCACGTCTCTTCTCACGCAGGGCTCCTGGCCACGTACCAGATGCGGGGCCGGTGTCGATCAACATCGAGTGAGCGCCATAGATGTCGAGTGCGAGCTCCATTGCTCGCTGGTGCATCTCGCTCCAATACATCTTGTTGGCGACACCCAGGGCAATGACGCCGAGATCCTTCTTGTCGCTCAGGTTTGCCCCAAGTGAACGCAGACCGTTGAACCGCAAGATCTGAATCTTCGAATAGAACTGCATCAAGCGTTGCCGTGTGCCGTGATCACAAATGCGACCGTTCTCCACTGCCGCAGCCAGCATTAGGCGGTATTCCTCTTCGAAGCGGCGATAGCCCGTGGTCGCGCTCATTCCTCGCTCGAAGGCGAGCGTCGAGTTGGCGACTTGCCAGCCGTTGTTGACTCCACCGACGACGTTGTCTTTGGGGCAGCGCGCATCATTGAAGAAGACTTCGCAGAACTCAGCCGTGCCGTCGGGTTGCGTGATGCCACGCACTTCGACGCCGGGTTGACGCATCGGCACCAAGAGATACGAGATGCCCTTGTGCTTCGGGGCAGCAGTGTCGGTTCGAGTAAGGAGGAAGCAGTAGTCGGCGTGGTGGCCGCCAGTGGTCCATACCTTCTGGCCGTTGATTACCCACTCGTCACCATCGAGCACTGCGCTCGTCTTCAAGCTGGCGAGGTCGCTGCCGCTATTGGGCTCACTAAAACCTTGACACCAGCGCATCTTGCCCGAGAGGATCTGCGGCAAGAACTCTTTCTTTTGTTCTTCGGTGCCCCACTGCAACAACGTCGGGCCGACGAGCGTGTCGCCGAAGAAGTCGCCGCGCATCGGCGCACGAGCACGCGCGAATTCTTCGGTGAGCACGACACCTTCAAGAGTGGTGAGCCCTTTGCCGCCGTACTCCTTGGGCCAAGTTGCACAGATCCAACCTCCGGCGAACAACTTGCTCGGCCACTCGTCATTGAATCGCTTGCGCTCGTCATTCGACATCTCGAAACCCTCGTCGAACCAACCTTTCGGCAGGTTGGCTTCTAGCCAAGCCCGCACCTCGTCGCGAAACTTCTCAACCTCGGGCGGATACGTGATGATGCTCGATGACATGCTCTCATTCTGTCGGGCGAAGCGAATTGCCGACGATTCGTAGTCGTAGAGTATGGCGCGTGACACTCACCGAATCGCCTGCCAGCACCCGCTGGACAGCACAGTGGAAAGAGTTGTACGAAGAGGTCATCAACACGGGGCTATGCACGGGGTGTGCCGGATGCGTGATTTCTTGCCCGCACGACGTGATCGGGTACGAGCACGAAGAAGGCAAGTACAAGCCGTTTCACCTCGAAGAAGACCTTGGCCCGACCAACTGCGGACACGGCGAGAAGGGTTGCACCACCTGCACCCGCGCCTGCCCGCGGTTTCGCAACTGGGAACAGGAAGCCGACCAACACCTCTTTGGTCGCACGCGCAACGACGACGAAATGTACGGCC
>JBMTYA010000216.1:0-2520 GCA_049454015.1 Ilumatobacteraceae bacterium
CCGCCGAAACCTTGTGAGTCGACGGTGAGTGCGAAGTCACCGCTGAACGCCGCACCGAACGTGTCGCGAATCTCGGAACGAATGCTCGCCGCGAGCGCGGTGAACGCCGTAACGAGAGCAACGCCGAGCAACACCGGCGCAGCCGTGCGCGAAGTGCGCTTGGGGTTGCGAGCAGCGTTCTGGCGGGCCATCGCACCGCTCACGCCACGAAGCGCGGCGACGGGGCGACCGAGGGCGAGCGCGACTGGGCGTGAAATCGCCGGACCGAGGACGAGGATGCCAGCGAATACGCCAAGCACGCCGAGCCCGAGCACCTGGATTGGTGCGTCATTGCTGGCTTCTACGAGCCCGACCACGCCGAGGGCGATGAACACAAGACCGATGATGACGCGACGCTTCAGGTTGCCTGCGGTGTCGAGCGCGGTGTCACGCAAGGCTGCAAGCGGCGGCACGCGCCCTGCGCGACGGGCCGGCAGCCATGCAGCAAACACTGTGACGCTGACACCCGCGACGAGCGTGTTGATGAGCGAACCCGACCTGACGGCCAGCCCAGCCGTCGGCACTTCGAAACCGGTCGCTTTGAGGAGAGCGTTCAACAGCTGTGACAATCCGATGCCGACGGCAAATCCGAGCAGCGAACCGACGACACCCATAAGGGTGCCCTCGACGAGCAACGAACGCGAGACCTGCCGCTTGCTCGCACCAATCGCACGCAATAGCGCATTCTCCCGTTGGCGCTGTGCCGCGGTGATGGAAAAGACGTTGTAGATGACGAACGATCCGATACCGAGCGCGATGTAGGAGAACACAATCAAGAACGTCGAGAAGATGTTGAGCACATCCTTGATTTGCCCCTGAACTTCGGCGGTGATTTCGGCACCCGTGAGTGTCTCGAGTTTGAGCTCGTCGGCGAGTACCGCATCGATGCGCTGGGCGAGCACTTCGTCGCTGACGGAGTCGTCGCCTTCCACAAGAAATGCGTCGACGAAGCCGGGCTCGAGCAAGAACTCTGAAGCAGTCTGTTGGTCAAAGAGTGCGAAGGTCGCGCCGCCCGGCGACGAGATGTCGCCGTAGCTTGCGATGCCGACAAGCGAGAACTCGCGCGGCCCGCGTGCTGCGACCACGCGTACGGTGTCACCGACGACGTATCCGCCGTTCTCTGCAGTTGCGCGGTCGAGCATCATCTCTTTGCTGCCGGCAGGCAAGCGACCTTCGTCAACCTTCCAGAGACCGGCGGAGTCAACCGATGCGATGCCGCCGAAGGTCGGTGGGCCGCCACCTTCGCTACCGAGCGGCTTTCCGTCCTTGCCGATGACGCGGGCAAATGCTTGGATATCGCCTGTCGCGGAGACGACTCCGTCTACGTTTCGCACCGTTTCGAGAGCCGAGATCGGCGTTCCGGCACGCTGCTCACCGCCGAAGTCGAGCTCGATGAACGACGTCGACCGCACGTAGGCGTCGACATCGCGGAAGACGTCCGAGAACAACCGGTCAAATGTCTGATTGATGGTGTCGCGGAAGACGAACGTGCCAGACAAGAAGCCCGTTCCGAGGATGATGGCAAGCGAGGTGAGGACGAGGCGACCCTTGCGGGCCCACGTCATTTTGAGGGCGAGGCGCAGCATGTTCGGACTATTCGCCGAGATGCTTCAGGTAGTCGAGCACTTTTTGCGCGGTCGGGGAGAACATCTCACCGGCCACCTTGCCGTCGGCCAAAAAAACGATTCGGTCGGCGTAACTGGCCGCTGTCGCATCGTGGGTAACCATCACGATGGTTTGGCCAAGGTCACTCACCGCGCGGCGCATGAACTGCAACACCTCGGTGCCGGTCTTGGAGTCGAGGTTGCCTGTCGGCTCGTCAGCAAAAATGATGTCGGGCTTGCTCGCTAATGCGCGAGCGATGGCGACGCGTTGCTGTTGTCCACCGGACAACTCGCTCGGTCGGTGCTCAAGCCGGTCGCGCAGATTGATGGTGTCGATGACGCGATCAATCCACGCTTGATCACCTTTCTTCTTGCCGAGGGTAAGCGGCAGCACGATGTTTTCTTCTGCTGTCAAGGTTGGGATGAGATTGAACGCCTGAAAGATGAAGCCGACCTTGTCTCGGCGCAGTTGGGTGAGTGACTTGTCGTTGAGTTGTGACAAATCGGTATCGCCGATGAAGACCGCTCCACTGGTGAGCGAGTCGAGACCTGCGATGCAATGCATGAGCGTGGACTTGCCCGAGCCGCTCGGCCCCATGATGGCTGTGAACTTGCCGCGCTCAAAAGCGACGTCGACACCGTCAAGTGCGCGAACTTCGCTATCGCCGGTGCCGTAAATCTTGCTTGCACCTCGCGCGTGTGCTGCGTGGTTGGAGTGTGCAGTTGCGCTGCTCGGTGGGGGGAGTGTTGTCACGCCGTCAGGCTAGTTGCGTGACGATTATTGCTTCGGACGAATGTCCAATCCGAATCGATCTTTGAATTCGTCATAGTACGCATCGTCATCTTGGTGTTTACCGAGATTCACCCATTCTTCGTC
>JBMTYA010000217.1:0-2517 GCA_049454015.1 Ilumatobacteraceae bacterium
GCGGGCTTCTTCGTGCGTGGCACGCGCTCAACGGTAACCTTTCGCCGTGTCGCGAATGGAAATCTCGCGCATCAACCGCGGCTGGGTGATGCGCAGCCACGACCACGTATCGCAGGCGGAGTTCGAGACGGCGATCACCAGCATCAAGAATGACGGCGGAGGCTCCGTGCGTTGGTTCGTGTGCGAACCCAACCCCAACGAGCAACGTTTCGCTTCTGCGCACGGGCTGCAACTTGACGCTCCGCTCTTGCACATGCGTTGCGACCTTCCACTCGCACCGGAACACAAAGTGCCGAACGGATTTAACACTCGGGCTTTTCGCCCGGGCGTCGACGACGAGGAGTGGTTGTCGGTCAACGCCCGCGCATTCGCCGAACATCCCGAGCAAGGTGACTGGACTCGCGAAACACTCACCGCACGTCTTGCCGAACCGTGGTTCGATGCGTCGGGATTCCTTATTCATGAGATTGACGGACGGATTGCTGGCTATTGCTGGACGAAGACCCATCGCACGATTCCGCCGTCGGGAGAGATCTACGTGATCGGCGTCGACCCAGCACACCACGGCAAGGGGCTCGGACGCGCGCTCACGATTGCCGGGTTCTCGCGCCTCGCGTCGCTGGGTTTACGCAACGGCATGCTCTACGTGGCCGGAGACAATTCAGCCGCGATTGCGTTGTACGAATCGCTCGGAATGCGCGTCGTACACCGCGACGAAGTGTTCGTCGGCACCGTTCGCGCGTCCTGAGCGGCGTCACGGGGCGATAGTTTCGCTACATGGCCGAAACACCTGCACTTCCCCGTTGGAGCGTCGCTGACGTTCACGAATCTTTCGATGCGCGATCGTTCATAGATGCAATGGAACGGCTCGGGGCCGACGTGGGCCGACTCTCTGCGCTGTTCGATGAGCACGAAATTCGCGGTGTGGCGCCACGCACACCCACCGATGACGACGGCGCCGCCGCAGATGCAGTGATCACTGCGTTCAACTCCGTCGCCGAAGCCAACAATGTGCTTGGCGCGTATGTGTATGCCACGGTGAGCACCGACACTCGCCACGAGCGCGCTCAGGGTTTGTTGTCAGAACTCGAAGTGATGGACTCTAAATTGTCGCCGCTCGTTGCGCGACTTGCGGAGTGGGTCGCGTCGCTCGGCGCTGACGGATTATCGAAGGTGAGCGAGCAGGCTCGCGAGCATCTCGGGCCGCTTCGTCGTCTGCAGGCTCGAGCAGAGCACCAGATGACTGAAAAAGAAGAGAACCTCTACGCCGAGCTCTCGACGACCGGCTCGTCTGCTTGGGGACGCCTGCAGGGTGACGTGACGTCGCAGTTGAAGACGCGAGTCGACCTGCCCGACGGCGCGAAAGAGTTGCCGATGGCTGCGGTGCGCGGCTTGGCGAGCAATCCCGATGTGCGCGTTCGAAAGGCGGCATACGAGGCAGAGATGAATGCCTGGCCGACGATTGGTGTGGCATGCGCCGCGGCGATGAACGCGATCAAGGGCGAGGCCAACGCGGTGAATCGTCGAAGGCAGTGGTCGTCGCCGCTTGATGCGTCGCTCTATGCCAACAGTGTCGGTCGTGCGACGTTCGACGCGATGCAGGCCGCAGTGCACGCGTCGCTCCCCGACTTCCGTCGGTGGTTGCGAGTGAAGGGTCGTTTGAACGGTGACGCGAATGGCATCTCGTGGTGGAACCTAATGGCACCGCTTTCCTTCGCCCCCAGCAACATTTCGTGGGATGAAGGCGTGTCGCTGGTGCGCGGGGCGTTCCGCGCGTACAGCGACGAACTCGCGGGCTTGGTTGATCGCTCGCTCGACGAGAAGTGGATTGATGCCGAGCCCCGCGAAGGCAAAGTTGGCGGTGCGTTCTGCATGTCGTTCGTCGGTGACCGTTCGCTCGTCTTGCTCAATTGGAGTGGCAGCGTCGACTCGGCGCAGACCACCGCACATGAGCTGGGCCACGCATATCACAACACTCAACTTGCGCATCGCACGCCGATGCAGCGCAACCTTCCGATGGCTCTTGCCGAGACTGCGAGCATCTTCTGTGAGACACTCGTCGTCGAAGAAGGTCTCTCGCGACTGAAGGGCGACGAGCGGTTGGCATTGCTCGATGTCGATCTTCAGGGTGCGGCACAGGTCGTTGTCGACATCCACAGTCGTTTTCTCTTCGAGTCGGAGGTGTTCGCCCGCCGACAAAAGCGCACGCTCGGCGTGAGTGAGTTCAACGACCTGATGCGCGAATCCCAGGATCGCGCGTACGGCGACGGCATCGACCAGAAGACAGCTCACCCGTACATGTGGATTCTGAAACCGCACTATTACGGCAGTCACTTTTACAACTGGCCGTACACGTACGGATTGTTGTTCGGCTTGGGATTGTACGCGCAGTACCAGCGCGACCCAGAAAAGTTCCGCAACGGATACGACAACCTGTTGTCACGAGCTGGGATGGATTCGGCCGAGCAGCTTGGTGCTTCGTTCGGTCTCGACGTGACGAAGGAAGAGTTCTGGACT
>JBMTYA010000218.1:0-2483 GCA_049454015.1 Ilumatobacteraceae bacterium
CGTCTTCCCATCGTGCCCATCGACCCAATCTCACGAGCAAAGTTTCAGGTGGTTGCTGACGATGATGCTGCTCGTGCCGTCACCCATGCGGCGTTAAGCGGTCGCCACGAGGCCGTCAACATCGTCGCAGACGGCCCGGTCGATATTGCTGCAGTGATGCGCCAAGGTCGCCGGTTGCCCGTGCCGGTGCTTCCGCTCACCTGGTCGTTCGCTTCGTCGCTCACGACGCTGGCTGGTGCCCCCCTTCCCGATCACGTCCGTGAGTTGCTGCGACATGGTCGACTTGCGAAGACAATTACTCACGATCTCGACTACCGACCGGTTCATTCGACCGAGAACGTGGTGAGTCGTCTGTACTCATGGCCATCTGTCGTGCGGATCTCACCAAAACAACCACAAGAGCGAGTCGCCTGATGCCCTGGATTGAACGACCAGACGGCACGTCGATTCACAGCCAAGTGACCGGACGTACCGACGCACCTCCGGTCTTGCTCATCCAAGGTCTTGGGATGAACAAGAACGGTTGGACTCTGCAACGCATCGCAATGGCAACCAAGTACCGAACTATTGCAGTTGATAACCGTGGCGCCGGGCGGAGCTCGATTCCCACTCAGCCGTTCACCCTCGAGGACATGGCAGACGATGCAGCGGCCGTGCTCGATCACTACGGCGTGCAGGATGCGCACGTCGTTGGTGCATCGATGGGTGGTGCCATCGCCCAGATTCTCGCCGTGAAGCACCCCACGCGAGTTCGCTCACTCACGCTCGCCTGCACTGCGTGCCGCAACTTGCCGTGGCGCAACGAATTGTTGCGACACTGGGCCGACACGGCGAACGTGCGGGGGTTGCGGCAGTGGGCAGACGAGTCGGCACGATGGCTGGTGGGGCCGAGATCGTTCCGTCGATTAGCCCCAGCCATCGGTTGGCTCGGTCCGTTCGCAACGTTTCGGCCTTCACGTGGCTTCAGCGCCCAGGTGGGGGCGATTCTCGATACGGACGACTCGATGGTGGCCGAGCTCGGCAGAATTACCGCCCCAACGCTCGTCGTGGTGGGCAATCAAGACATCCTCACTCCGAGAGCCGACAGTGAGGAGATTGCCGAACGGATTCCGCAGTCAGAACTGGTCGTCATCTCCGGTGCCGCCCACGGGCTCATGATCGAACATGCCTCGACGTTCAATCGCGTCGTACTCGACTTCATCGATCGCGCAGAGCGCACGGTGCGGTCGGCCTATCGCTTCAACTGACCGGCGATGCAAATCGTCGTCGTGGGTGCAGGCATCAGCGGACTGCTGGCGGCAAGTCGACTCTCGAAAGCTGGTCACCAAGTACTCGTCTTCGACAAAGGTCGCTCAAGCGGCGGTCGTTGTGCAACACGACGCATTGGAAACTCGACGTTCGATCACGGCGCACAGTTCTTTACGGTGCGCTCCGATGAATTTGCGTCCTTAGTGCACGAGTGGTTGGAAGATGGCGTCGCAATGGAGTGGTGCAAGGGGTTCTCCGCACAGGACGGTCACTCTCGCTATTGCGGTGTGCACGGCATGACATCGATCAGCAAGCACCTCGCACGCGGGCTCGACGTGCGCTATTCGAGCATGGTGTTCTCGCTCGAGCAACTGCCGAGTAGCTGGCGTGTGCATCTCGATGACGGCACCTCAGTCGAGTGCGATCATGTGGTGCTCACCTGTCCGGTTCCACAGTCGATGGCACTCATTGTGAACACCGACATCGAGGTACCCCACGCGATACGCACCATCGAATACGACAAGATCATCGCAGCACTCGTCGTCGTCGAAGGTACGACGAACATTCCTGAGCCAGGTGGAATTCAACATGCCGACGAGACGTTCTCTTTCATCGCCGACAACATGCGCAAAGGCATAAGTTCAGCTGGTGCACTCACCTTTCATTGCGCACCGGGCTACAGCGAAGAGCATTGGTGGGCCGACCCTGCAATCACCCACGAAGAGGTCATGCGTAAAGCTCAAGCATGGATCGGTGGCGCCACGGTGGTCGAGCATCAGCCCAAACGTTGGCGAATGGCGGCACCGCGCACCACGTGGCACGAGCGATGCTGGTCGTCGAGCAGGGTGACACTTGCGGGCGACGCGTTTGCCGGCCCGAAGGTGGAAGGTGCAGCACTTTCTGGTCTTGCTGCAGCGGTGAGAGTGCTCTCGAGTTAAATGCTCGCCGTGTCGGCGGGGTTACAGATCAACGAGCGAGTCGAGCAATGCCCGCGGGGCGCGACGCAGTGCCTCGGTGGCAGCACTGGCGGGCAACTTGTCGCACTCTGCTTCAGCCGCGCTGGCGTAGTCGCGTGCGGTTTCGAGTGCAGCGGCAAGCCCCGGGCCGTTGCGCACAATCTTGAGCGCCTTGGTGCGTTCTTTGGCAGTGAGCGGTGACCCGAGAAGGTCATACAACTCGCGTGACTCCGCAGAGTCGTGCGCAAGCGTCAGCAAGACGGGCAGCGTGTACACGCC
>JBMTYA010000219.1:0-2467 GCA_049454015.1 Ilumatobacteraceae bacterium
CGATCACCCACACTGTTCGCTCAACGGCCACGCGGCGCTGGCTGATGCCGACATGGGCCAGCAGCGTCATCGGCACCGAGCGTGAGAGGGCAACCTCGACTTGCAAACCGGCAATACGCACGTCGCCACCCAAACCGTGCAGTTCGAGATATCGAAGGGCAGCCTCGCGGCCTGCGACGGGATCAATTCGTTCGGCCCCGAGGCGGATATCGATGATCTCTTGCGCGGCTGCCCGGCCAGCATTGGCAGCGTGGTCTTCGAGTTCGGCGCGAGCGGCGACCAACCGTGCTCCGTCGAACACCAATGCCGACAGCGCGATGATGCTGGTGAACATGCCGACGAGCAGACCAGTCACCATGCCCGCGTCGGTAGTGCGGCGGTTCGGGAACGCCATCCTCTTGCTCATGAGTCAGCACGCCAGCGGTCGACGACTTCGGAGGATGATGCGCTGAGGCGACGGGGCGTCATGCCGAGCGCATCAAGACCCGCCCGAGCCACGTCACACTCGACGTCAACTTCGACGACACGCGGATCAGTTGCGTGTAAAACTGCCGCCGACACCACCAAGCGTTCACAGGTCACGCCACTGGTCACCAGATTGTCGAGGGCTGCCTCGCGTGCGGCAGATGACATGCGAGAGGGATGCACTAGTGACGCCGCTCGGGCGGCATGATCAGCGGCAGTGCGTAGGCGGGCTTCGGCACTGCTCCAGCGACCAAGATGTAGGACGAAAAGCAAGAGCACCACCAAAGCCGGTGCAAGCAACACCGCCTCGACAGTGGCCGAGCCACAATCATGGCGTGGTCGCTCGTCGCGCGACACGTCAACGCTCTGCATACTCGATGAATCGCTCACGGGGTGCCGTGACGGCGCGAATAACTGTCGAGCCAAAGAACGGTGCAGTACGTGGCACGACAACCTCGACGTGCACGGTGACCTGTTCGGTGGTCCATTCAAAGCGTGGAGCACGAGCCAGCCGGGCGCCGACGGACTCGGCGGCACCCGCCAAAGCGGTATCGGCCGAAGCCGTCGTGGAGCCATGTCGTGCGGCTGCCAGTGCTGCTTGGGACGCCACGTAGTACGCAGCGTTGCCTGCATGAATGACTACTGCAGCCTGCACGACGAGCCAGATAATGCCGAGAATTACCGGCAGGATGATGGCCGACTCAGCCGACACTTCGCCACGATAGAGACGCTTAGTCAAGGTCGAGCGAGTTGGCCTTGTCACGCACACGGCTGGTGATCGTGGCCCCGACGAAGAGTGCAAGGGCAATGAGTGCAGCCGCCATTACGACGGTGGTGGCGCTCACTTCTCCGCAATCATGGTCGTGCTCAAGCGAGGCGCGAAAGCGTGTCGCGTAGTACTGCCAGAGTTGCTTGGTAGTGGACATGGTGTGTTTCCTCCTGTGTGGATTGATGTCGTTGATTGGTGTGAACTGAATGCATAAGTCGGACAACGTTTTTCTCACATATTCATCACCACCTCTTGCAGTGCGGGATAGCCGAGCAACACCATGAACCCGACAAAGAGCAGCATGACGGGCAGCCCCATGCGTTCGGTCGCTGACTGGGCAATGGCCTCGATTTCGGCGACTTGACGAGCCCGCATCGAGTCGGCGCGAGCGGCAAGAGAAGTGCGGATGCGAGCCCCGTGCTCGCCCGAGAGGCTCATGCTGCCTGCCACCTCGACGAGTTCGGGGATTCCCCAGCGTGAACCCAAGGCGCGCAACTCGTGCCAGGGTGAGCGACGCCGCAGCCGCGCCCGCACGAGGCACGCTCGCAGGTGTTCAAACACCCAACCATCGCCCGCCTCGGCGCTGGCCACGAGTGCCGTCTCGATGCCTGCTCCACCCGCGAGCAAGACGTTGACCAGATCGAGAAAGGCAGAGAACGCATGCAAGACACTGCGGCGGCGCGTGCGAGCGGTGCGACGCAACATCTGGGCCGGCATGAGGAAACCGGCTGCTCCACCCGCCAGTGATGCTGCGGCGACGCTCAGACCATCGAGAATCGGCGACAACGCGATTGCCGTGCCGATTGCACCAATGAGCACACCGACGAGTTGTCGTACGACGAGGTCGGTGGGTGTCCAGTCGACGATGGCAAGATCGGCGGCATGTCGACGCCCGACGTTGTCATCGGCACTGCGGCGCACCTTGGCCAGAAGTGTTCTGACGAACTGCCGCGCACGACGACCAGTGGCAGGAGCAACAACGACGCATCCGCCGACACCGACGAGGGCACCGAGCACCGTACCGAGCACGATCATGACGCACCTCGCCGCATGCCACCGACTCGCCGACCAACGAATCGCTCGGGCACCACCAATGCCGCCAGGCGCTGCATCGACAACAGGGCACCGGCGAAGGTGAGGATGACGAGCGACAACACAAGTTGTCCCTGTGCGGTTTGATATGGCTCGAGATAATGCGGGCTGAAGATGGCTAGACCACCGACGAATACGACG
>JBMTYA010000220.1:0-2461 GCA_049454015.1 Ilumatobacteraceae bacterium
CTCGGTTATGGCGCGCGTTGGGGTTGGAAGGATGCCAAGACCGGCAAGTCCATTGGTGATGCGCCGCTGCGTGGCACCGAGTCCAAGACCCGCCCCGTCACCTCACCGAGCGTGTACGTGGCGACGCCCGTCTTCGACGGAGCGCACTGGGACGAAGCATCCGGCGAATCGGTGCACTCGACCATCCAGCAGGTGCTCGGCTCAATCAACCCAGAGAGTGTCGACGGCAAGCGTCTCGTTGGCCAGGACGGCAAGGTCCGCCTGCGCAACGGACGCACCGGCGAGTACTACGACAACCCGATCACCGTTGGGTACATGTACATGCTCAAGCTGCACCACTTGGTCGACGACAAGATCCACGCGCGTTCGACCGGCCCGTACTCGATGATCACCCAGCAGCCGCTCGGTGGTAAGGCACAGTTCGGTGGTCAGCGCTTCGGTGAGATGGAAGTGTGGGCTCTCGAGGCCTATGGCGCCGCCTATTGCTTGCAGGAGATCCTGACTCTGAAGAGCGACGACGTGTTCGGTCGTGTGCACGTGTACGAATCAATCGTGAAGGGCTCGAACCTGCCTGAGCCGGGCGTACCCGAGAGCTTCAAGGTGTTGATGAAAGAGATGAAGGCGCTCTGCCTCGACGTCGAAGTGTTGCGCGAAGACGGCCGCCCGGTCGAACTCGCCGACCTCGACGAAGACATCTACAAGACCCAGAAAGAACTTGGCATCAACCTCACCCGTCCCGAGCGCGGTTCTGACGCAGACGATCGTCTTCGCCAGGGCTCGTTCTAAGTAAAGGAACACGCACGAACATGACCGACACGGCAGTTCCCGCAGCAACGCCCGCGACCGAGGTCAACGACTTCCGGCAGATGCGCATCGGCCTCGCGACGGCCGACGACATCCGCTCGTGGTCGTACGGCGAAGTGAAGAAGCCCGAGACGATCAACTACCGCACCCTGCGCCCGGAGCGCGACGGTCTTTTCTGTGAAAAGATCTTCGGCCCCACCCGCGACTTTGAGTGCGCGTGCGGAAAGTACAAGCGCGTCAAGTTCAAGGGCATCATCTGCGACAAGTGCGGCGTCGAGGTCACTCGTTCGCGCGTGCGCCGTGACCGCATGGGTCACATCGAGCTCGCGGCTCCCGTCGTGCACATTTGGTATCTGAAGGGCACCCGTTCGTGGTTGGCGTACTTGTTGAGTGGTCTTGAGCCGCGCGACGAGATGAAGGCCAAACAGTTGGAGAAGGTCATCTACCTCTCGGCATGGCTGGTGAGCACCGTCAAGAACGACGAGTTGCACGAGATGAAGCCGGAACTCGAGAAGGAATATCTCGAGGACAAGGAAGAAATCGCCAAGCGCCGCGACGCGTACGTGAAGCAGCGCCAGAAGGACGCGGAAGCCGAACTCGCACAACTGGCCAAGGACGGCGCCAAAGACACCGAGGTGAAGAACCGCCAGAAGCAGATCGAAAAAGACATCGAGGCGCTGCAGAAGACCGCCAACGACGAAATCGACTTGCTTGATCGCGCGTGGACCACCCTCGGCGAGCTCTACCCGCGCATGATCATCGAAGATGAAAACCTCTGGCGCGAACTGGTCGACCGCTACGGCGACTACTTCACCGGCGGCTCGGGTGCTGAAGCAATCAAGGCGCTCATCGATTCGCTCGACTTCACCAAGGACGAGATCGAACTCCGCGACGCCATCGCCAATGGCTACAAGGGCAAGCCGCTTTCTTCGCAGCGCAAGACCAAGGCCATCAAGCGTCTGAAGATCGTCGCGTCGTTCAACAAGCGTGACGAGAACGGCCGCCTCGTCAACGACCCGAAGGCGATGATCCTCGACGCCATCCCGGTGATTCCGCCGGACTTGCGCCCGATGGTGCAGCTCGACGGTGGTCGTTTCGCAACCAGCGACCTGAACGACCTCTACCGCCGACTCATCAACCGCAACAACCGCCTGCAACGTCTGCTCGAGTTGGCGACGCCAGAGATCATCCTCAACAACGAGCGCCGCATGCTGCAAGAAGCCGCTGACGCTCTGTTTGACAACGGCCGTCGTGGCCGCCCGGTCACTGGTGCGGGCAACCGTCCGCTCAAGTCGCTGTCCGACATGTTGAAGGGCAAGCAAGGCCGATTCCGCCAGAACCTGCTCGGCAAGCGCGTCGACTACTCCGGTCGTTCGGTCATCGTGGCTGGTCCGACGTTGCGCCTGCACCAGTGCGGTCTGCCCAAGCTGATGGCGCTCGAATTGTTCAAGCCGTTCGTCATGCGCAAACTCGACGACCGTGGGCTGGCCCAAAACATCAAGTCGGCCAAGCGCATGGTCGAGCGCCGTCACCCGCTCGTGTGGGACGTGCTCGAAGAAGTCATCAAAGAGCACCCGGTATTGCTGAACCGCGCACCGACCTTGCACCGCCTCGGTATCCAGGCGTTCGAGCCGGTGCTCGTTGAGGGCAAAGCGAT
>JBMTYA010000221.1:0-2458 GCA_049454015.1 Ilumatobacteraceae bacterium
GCGCATGTTCGGCACCGACTCCGGTCAGGTCAGTCGTTGAGACTGTTCAGTCATCAAGAAAGTCGACGTCAACTTCGACGCCGTCTTTCTCGGCGGCAGCGCGCACCAAAGCGCGGATGTTCTGCGCAGTGCGACCACGACGGCCAATGACTCGACCGAGGTCGCCGTCGGCGACGCGCACCTCAAGGATGATGACACCGTCATCGTCGACTGCTTCGACGCGAACTTGGTCAGGATTGTCGACGATCGAACGAACGATGTGGTCGAGCACTTTCGTGGCGACGGCTGCCTCGGCCACGACGACTACTTCTTCTTCGGCGACTTGGTGGCCATGAACTCGCCCCAAAGACCCGTGGTCTCGAGCAGCTTGCGCACGCGCTCGGTGGGCAGGGCACCCTTGTTCAGCCACTGCAGCACCTTGGCGTTGTCGACCGCGAAACCCGACGGGTTCTCCAGCGGGCGATAGGTGCCGATGATCTCGAGGAACTCGCCGTTGCGAGCCTTCTTGGTGTCAGCCGCGACGACGCGATAGTGCGGCTGCTTGGTCTTGCCGACGCGGGCGAGACGAAGTTTGACGGACATGGTGCTCCTTAGCGTGATTGCGACGCCCCGGGCGACCGCCCGAGTGCTCCGAGCAGGCTATCTGGAAGGCAGGCGGCCCCCAAACCGCTTCATCATCTTCTGCATCTCGGCGAATTGCTTGACGAGACGGTTCACATCCTGCACCTGCGTGCCGCTTCCTTTGGCGATGCGGGTGCGGCGGCTGCCGTTGATGATGGTTGGGTCTTCGCGTTCTTCGCGGGTCATCGATCGAATGATGGCCTCGGTTCGGCGCACCTGATCGTCGCTGACTTCTGCGTCTTTGAGTTGTGCCCCGACACCTGGGAGCATGCCGAGCACGTTCTGGAGCGGGCCCATTTTCTTTAGTTGCTGCAACTGCTCAAGAAAGTCGTCGAGGGTGAACTTGCCGGTCGCAAGTTTCTTGGCGGCCTTCTCCGCCTCTTCTTTCTCGAAGACCTGTTCGGCCTGCTCGATGAGCGTGAGCATGTCGCCCATGCCGAGGATTCGCCCAGCCATGCGGTCGGGGTGAAACTGCTCGAACGCGTCGATCTTCTCCCCTATCGCCGCGAACGCGATGGGCTTGCCGATGACTTCCTTCACGGAGAGTGCCGCACCACCGCGCGCATCACCGTCCAACTTCGAGAGAATCACTCCGTCGATTGCGAGCGTCGCGTTGAAAGCCTCGGCGACCGTAACCGCATCTTGACCGGTCATGGCGTCAACGACAAGGAAGGTGAATCTCGGTTGCACGGCGTCGCTGATCTGGCGCACCTGCTGCATCATCTCTTCGTCGATGGCGAGACGACCGGCGGTGTCGACGATGAGCACGTTGCGACCCACTCGACGCGCTTCTTCGAGACCGAGCCTCGCCGTTTCAACCGGATCACCAGGTGCGCTGAATACGGGCACGCCGATTTGCGCGCCGAGCACCTTCAACTGTTCGACGGCGGCGGGTCGCTGCAAGTCAGCACCGACGAGCATTGGCTGGCGGCCCTGCTTCTTGAACCACGCCGCCAACTTGGCAGCGCTCGTGGTCTTGCCCGAGCCTTGCAAGCCGGCCATCAGCACCACCGTGGGCGGCTGGCTTGCGTAGGTGATCTTCAGCGTCTCGCCGCCGAGTAGGGCGATTAGTTCGGCGTGGACGATCTTGACGACTTGTTGCGCAGGGTCAAGCGACTTCGATACCGCTTCGCCGACTGCTTTTTCGCGGATTCTCGCCAGCACGTTGCGCACGACCGTGACGTTGACGTCTGCTTCGAGCAGGGCCGTGCGAATCTCGGCAAGGATCTCGTCGACATCGGCTTCGCTCAGTCGGCCGCGGTTGCGCAGTTTGCCGACGACAGAGCCGAGGCGGTCGCTCAACGATTCGAACATGCGAACGCGAAATCTATCTGTGAGCGACTACGTGCTTGGCGCTACTCGTCGAAGAGCGCGTCTACGAACTGCTGCGGATCGAATGGTGCGAGGTCGCCAACGGTTTCGCCGAGGCCAACCAACTTCACCGGGATGCCGAGTTCGGTCTCTATTGCAAAGACGATGCCGCCCTTTGCCGAGCCGTCCAACTTGGTGAGCACGACACCGGTTACTTGCGTTGCTTCGGCGAATTGGCGGGCCTGCACGAGCCCGTTCTGACCAGTGGTTGCGTCGATCACGAGCAGCACCTCAGTGACGACGCCGGCAGCTTTCTCTGCCACTCGCCGCACTTTGCGCAACTCGTCCATCAGGTTGGTGTTGGTCTGCAGACGGCCGGCGGTGTCGGCGAGCACGAGATCCATGCCGCGCGATGCCGCGCTCTGCACACCGTCGAACACCACCGATGACGGATCAGCTCCTTCGGCGCCACGCACGATGGAAGCGCCGGTACGAGTGGCCCAGGTTTCCAGTTGTTCACCTGCCG
>JBMTYA010000222.1:0-2451 GCA_049454015.1 Ilumatobacteraceae bacterium
TGCTTGAGGGGCATCTGACCACCTTCGAAGCCGCGCGCAACCGTGTTGCGTGCATACTGACCCTTCGTGCCGCGTCCTGCGGTCTTGCCGCCCTTGCCGCCGATGCCGCGACCCACGCGCTTGCGTGACTTCTTGGCTCCGTGCTTCTGTGCGATCTGGTCGACGCGCATGTTCAGCTGCCTTTCTTGTCGCTGACGACAATCTCAATGAGGTGCGGAACTCGCGCGATCATGCCGCGGATTTCCGGGCGATCGGGCAACACGTTGGTGTCGCCGATCTTGCGCAAGCCGAGCGCACGCAACGTGGCGCGCGTCTTGGGCATGCTGCCAATCTTTGAGCGCTTCTGGCGCACGGTGATGGTCTTTTCAGCCATGTCGAGTCCTACTTCCCTACCGACTTCTTGGATTCGTTGAAGGCGCGCAGCAATCCGCGTGGCACGAACTCGTCCTCGGAGAGACCGCGGCGCTTGGCGACCTCATCTGGTCGCAAGAGCGAGCGCAGACCGTTGATCGTCGCGCGTGCAACGTTGATCGAATTCGGCGAGCCGAGCGACTTCGCAAGCACGTCTTTGATGCCGGCTTCTTCGAGGATGATGCGGGCAGCACCACCGGCGATGACACCGGTACCAGGAGCAGCAGGCTTGAGCAGCACTCGTGCCGCACCGTTCACGCCCTCGATGGAGTGCGTGATGGTCGGGCCGGCGAGCGCAACGCGGAACACGTTGCGCTTGGCATCTTCGGTGCCTTTCTGGATTGCGAGGGGAACTTCGCGGGCCTTGCCGTAGCCAAGACCGACGCGACCAGCTTTGTCGCCGATCACAACGATGGCGGCGAACTGGAAGCGACGACCACCCTTCACCACTTTGGCGACGCGGTTGACGTGCACGACGCGCGACTCACCGAACTCGCCAGGCTTGGCCTCAGGGCGCGGCTCACGGCGTTCGCGCGGCTTGCGATCGCGACGGCCGCGACCTTCGGATGTTTCTGGTTGCTGGACGTCGGTCATTAGAACTCCAATCCTGCGGCGCGAGCCGCGTCGGCGATTGCCGCGATGCGGCCGTGATAGAGGAAGCCACCGCGATCGAACACCACCGAAGTGATGCCGGCCGCTTTAGCGCGCTGTGCGATCAACGTACCGACGGCGGTTGCCGCTGCGACGTTGCCGCCAGCCTGTTGCTTGCGGAAGTCTGCTTCGAGCGAAGAAGCCGACGCGATCGTGCGACCGGAGTCGTCGTCGATCAGCTGGGCGCTCAAGTGACGGTTGCTGCGGTAGACGGCAAGGCGCGGACGGGCCGCGGTGCCGTGCACCTTCTTGCGTACGCGGCGATGGCGGCGGAGCCGTCCTTCGCGACGCTTCTTGGCGATCGTGGTCATCGTCGTGCCTCCTACTTCTTGCCCGTCTTGCCGGCTTTGCGCAACACGCGCTCGTTCACGTAACGAACACCCTTGCCCTTGTAGGGCTCCGGCGATCGGAACGAACGAATCTCGGCGGCGACTTGTCCGACCAGCTCTTTGTCGGCACCCTTCACGACGATGCGCGTGGGCTGCGGCACTTCGAACGTGATGCCCTTCGGCGCGGCGTAAGGCACGGAGTGCGAGAAGCCGAGCGACAGCTCGAGCTTGTCGGCACCCTTGGCGGCGGCGCGATAGCCGACGCCGATGATGTCGAGTTCCTTCACGTAGCCCTGAGTGACGCCATCCATCATGTTGCGCACCATCGCGCGCACCATGCCGTGGCGCGAACGCAGCGAGCGATCATCGCCCTCTCGCTCGACCACGACGGTGGACTCCACCTTCTTCACCGAGACACCGCTTGGGATCTCTCGCGCGAGCGAGCCCTTCGAACCCTTCACGGTGATATTTGAACCGGCGATCGTGACTTCGACTCCCTGCGGAATCGTGACTGCTGCTTTGCCTACGCGTGACATGGTTTCCTCCGGCTCACCACACGTAACACATGACTTCGCCGCCGACGTTGCGCTTGCGCGCCTCGCGGTCGGTCATGAGCCCGTGGCTGGTGGACAACACTGCGACGCCGAGACCACCGAGCACGCGGGGCACGTCGGTCGCACGACGGTAGATGCGCAATCCCGGGGTGGAGACGCGCTTGATTCCCGAGATCGTGCGGCGACGATCGTCGGAGTACTTCATCTGGATCTTGAGCACCTTGCTGCCTTTGGCGTCACCATCGGCGATGTTGAAGCCAGCGATGTAGCCCTCCTTCTTCAGGATCTCGGCGAGCGCGACCTTCTGCTTGGAGGAAGGCATCGCAACCTCGTCGCGCATGGCGACATTCGCATTGCGGATGCGGGTGAGCATGTCGGAAATCGGATCAGTGATCATGTCGCCTACCAGCTCGACTTTCGCAGACCGGGAATCTCACCGGCATGTGCCAGCTCGCGCAGGCAGATGCGGCAGAGTCCGAACTTGCGGTACACCGCGCGTGCGCGAC
>JBMTYA010000223.1:0-2440 GCA_049454015.1 Ilumatobacteraceae bacterium
GGACAACGTGGTGCGTGCGGTCGAATTGGTGCGGGCGAGTGGAGTGCAATCCTTCAATCTCGACGTCATCTATGGCGGGGCGGGCGAGACGATCGACGACTGGCGCACCACCGTGGAGGATGTGGTGGCTCTCGACCCGCCGCATGTGTCGGCCTATGCGCTCACAGTGGAGCCGGGCACACCACTGTCCGACGACACTTCGAGGCATCCCGATGATGACGATCAGGCCGCCAAGTACGAACTCGTCGATGACCTGTTCGTGGCCAACGGTCTGGCCAACTATGAGATCTCCAACTGGTCGAAGCCTGGGCGCGAATGCCAACACAACCGCATCTATTGGCTGCAGGGCGATTACGCGGCCTTTGGCAGCGCGGCTCACGGCCATCATCAAGGCTTGCGGTGGTGGAACGTGCGCACGCCCGACCGGTACATCGAGATGGTGAACGGTGGCGAGGAGCCCGTGTCTTCGAGTGAGCAACTGGATGACGCCACACGCCGTCTCGAGGAGTTGCAGTTGTTGATCCGGATGCGCGAAGGGGTGCCAGTCGGTGCCTTCAGCGCTCAAGATCACGAAGAGTTGGCCCCGTTTCTATTCCGTAACGGCGATCGAGTGACGCTCACGCGTGCCGGGCGATTGATGGCCAATGAGGTAAGTCTGCGACTACACATCGCCAACTGATCGTTGTAGGGTGAATGTCGATTCAATATGAAGAAACATCTCGCTTCCACTGCCCTGACCGCGCTCATCGCATCCGTCACCCTGCTGATCGCAGCGCCCGTGGCGCCTGTGTCTGCCTCCACGTGCCAGGAGACGGGTGAAGGGTGTGCCGTCGGGATGACCGGCCCAAAGGGAGGGATCATCTTCTACGACGCTGGAAGTCAGCAGTGGTGGGGGCGTTTCCTCGAGGCCGAAAAGACTGCAACGAAGGCAACGGGAACGTGGGGGTTGGTCTCCGGATACGGCGCGGTCGGCAACACCGCCTTGCAGCGCATGACGATGGCGCTTGGGATGGGGCGAATCAATACGGGAGCAATGCTGCAGGCGGGTTCACCTCTAGCCGTGGACCACGCATCTACCGACTGGTTCATTCCTTCGAAGGACGAACTCGATGCGTTGTACGACTTCTGGAAGCTCAATCCAAGCGTTGCCAAATACGGCCAAGTTCCGGTGTGGACGTCGTCGGAATCCGAGGATGCCTTTGCCTGGTATCAGCTCTTTCATGACGGCACGCAATTCACGGATGCCAATGGGATCATCCCCAACCTGAAGTCCAACAAGATGTACCAGCGCAGCGCCAGGCACGTGGGCTCGGATTTTGCTTCCGCTCCCATGCATGTGATTCGCGTTCGTTCATTTCCGTACACAGGTGCGCTCCCACCCTTCAGGCCTCTGGTTGATGCCCCAACCACCAATACCGCGTGTTCGCAGTTTGCTGTTGCATGTCAGGTAGGAAATACCGGTCCTGGTGGCGGCATCATCGTCTACGACGCTGGCTCGAACCAGTCGTGGGGTCGGTATTTGGAAATCGCACCGAAGTCGTGCGAGATCGCTCGAGTTGCCTACTCGTCGAGGGGTACGGGATCACTGTTTCCCACGGCAGATGCTCGGGTGCGATCGAAGGCGATCGGTGCGGGCGCAACAAACACACGTCTCTTGACGAAAGGCACCCATCCGCTGTCGGCAGCAAATTTTGCGTCACGACCATGCAATGGTTTCAGCGACTGGTTCCTCCCTTCGAAGGGTGAACTCAATGAGGCCTTCCGTTGGTTGTCACACGGCCGCAAGGGTCTGCAATCGACCCCGGTTGGGCAGTTCGAGCGCGGCTACTACTGGACATCGAGCGACTACAACGGAAAGACCGCGTGGACCCAGTATTTCGCCGACGGTCAGCAGTTTGACCGCGTGCAAACTCTCTCGGGCAACAGAAAGCCACCGGCGCGACCCTTCTATGTCCGTCCCATGCGTGCATTTGCCGATGGGCAAGTCATCCCATCCCAACCGACGGAAGAAGTGACGGGCGAGAGAACGTTGTTCATTGTTGGTGAGCGTGCCGTAGTGGATGGGAAGGACCGTGTGGTCATCAATGGCCAGTCTGTTGGATACCCAGCGGGCACCATCTTGAAGCCTTGGTTCAAGTTTCCAGGTCAAACGTCCTACACCGAGGGGGGCGTAGAGATCAAGGTTCGCCAAGATGGCACGTTCACCTGGTCGCGCAAGACCGGTAAGAAGACCTACGTGTATGTGAAAGCGCCCGACGATACATCGTCGAATCGCGTCATCATTCCCGCCAAGTAGACGTGGTTCGCTGCTTGCTCGTTGTTTTCTGAACGCGCGGAGCGGCCCATCTTCGGAAAATCGCCCACTGAGTGCTCAGACATTGCAGTTAGGCTGAGAGGGCTTTAGGGCGCGTAGCTCAGTTGGTTAGAGCGCCACCTTGAC
>JBMTYA010000224.1:0-2439 GCA_049454015.1 Ilumatobacteraceae bacterium
TTCGCCGGAAACTTCGAGAGCCTCGACGACGGCAAGAACATTGCCAAGAGCCAGGCTGACGAAGGCGCTGACATCATCTTCCCGGTCGCTGGTCCGGTCGGTCTGGGTTCTGCCCAGTTCGCGCTCGAGTCGGGTGGCAAGGTGAAGATCATCGGTGTCGACACCGACATGAGCAAGTCGAACCCAGATGCAGCTGAGGTGTACATCGCCTCGGTGCTGAAGAACATGGACGATGCTGTGTTCGCCGCGATCAAAGACACCGTTGAAGGCAACTCAACCTCCGACAACTATGTCGGCACGCTCGCCAACGGCGGTGTGGGTGTTGCGTTCACTGCGGTGCCAGCCGAACTCCAGGCCGAGGTGGAAGCCATCGGTCAAGGAATCGCAGACGGAACCATCAAGCTCTAAACAAGCTGAACGCGTTTCAAGCGCGGGGCGGGTCGCGAAAGCGGCCCGCCCCGTTTGCTGTATTATTCTCGGGATGCCGAGGGGTGGCGACGATGAAGTTTGAGCTGAAGGGAATCACCAAGCGATTCCCAGGCGTCGTTGCCAACGATCAGGTGTCACTCGAAGTCTCGACTGGCGAAGTGCTCGCTCTCATCGGAGAAAACGGAGCGGGAAAGAGCACCCTGATGAATGTGCTCTACGGCATCTATCGAGCCGACGAGGGCGAGATTCTCATCGACGGTTCGCCGGTGCTGTTCTCGTCTCCGGCTGACGCGATAGCCGCTGGCATCGGCATGGTGCATCAGCACTTCATGCTGGTGCCGGTGATGACCGTGGCAGAAAATGTTGTGCTCGGGGTCGAGCCCACTGGTCGCTTGGGAAGTCTTGATATCGCCGAGGCTCGACGCATGGTGCGCGAAGTCTCTGACAAATACCATCTTGAGCTCGACCCCGATGCGGTGATTGAGGATCTCCCAGTGGGTGTTCGACAACGGGTTGAGATCGTGAAGGTGCTGTTGCGTGACGCCAAGATTGTGGTGTTCGACGAGCCGACTGCGGTGTTGACTCCGAGCGAGATTCTCGAATTCTTCGAGATCGTAAAGACGTTGGTGTCGGCCGGTCGTGGCGTCATTTTCATCACCCACAAGTTGAAAGAAGCCCTCACGATTGCTGACCGAATCAACGTGTTGCGTCGTGGAAAAGTCGCCGGCGCAGCCGACCCCAAACAGGCCACGGAGGCAGAGATTGCCGAGATGATGGTCGGGCGTGCCGTACAGCTGGTGGTTGATAAGTCAGTCGCAAAGCCTGGTGAGTCGGTACTGCGCGTCGCCAATCTCAGCGTCGTCGAGCCCGATGGCCGCACCGTTGTTGATTCGGTTTCTTTCGAGGTGCGAGCAGGTGAGATCGTTGGTATCGCTGGTGTGCAAGGCAACGGTCAAACCGAACTCGTTGAGGCCATTGCGGGTCTGCGAAGGGCAGCCAGTGGGAGTGTGACACTCGACGGCAAAGACATCACGAGTTACTCGCCGCGTGAGCGCCACAGCGCGGGAATGGCTCATATTCCAGAAGACCGTCAGCGACAAGGCCTCGTCGTCGATCAATCAATTGTGGAGAACCTGGTGTTGACGCGGTATCACGACGATGAGTTCTCGAATGGCTTTCTCATGAAATGGGAAGCCGCAGAAGCAAAAGCCAAAGAGCTCGTTGCCGCCTACGACATTCGCACGAATAATCCCACGCAATCGGCTTCGACATTGTCGGGCGGAAACCAACAAAAGGTGATTGTGGCGCGCGAGTTGAGTCGTGATATTCGACTTGCGGTGGCATCACAACCGACACGTGGTATCGATGTCGGCTCAATTGAGTACATCCACGCGCAGATGGTCAAAGAGCGCGACACCGGCACGGCCGTCTTGGTAGTGAGTACAGAGCTCGACGAAGTGATGTCGCTCTCAGACCGCGTACTGGTGATGTATCGCGGCAAGATCGTTGCCGATCTCGACCCGAAGAAGGTGTCACATATGGACGTCGGTCTCTATATGGCAGGTTCGCGACCAGATGAGGCGCGTGCCTCATGAACGACACACTCAAGTCGTTACGTTTCACATTGCTTGCCGTGGTTGCAGCGTTGTTCGTGAGTGCGTTCATCATCGTGATAACCGACCTTGAAGCGCTCGGTGATGGCAACTTCGGCCAAGCCTTCCGCACGCTCGGAACCGCCTATTGGGGGCTCTTCAAAGGCTCGTTCGGCTCGCTGCGGGCAATCTCCAACACCATTACCGGTGCAACGCCGTTGCTCTTGGCTGGTCTTGCGGTGTCCTCCGCGTTCAAGGCAGGTCTCTTCAACATCGGAGCCACCGGCCAGATGCTTGCTGGCGCGATGGGTGGACTGTGGGTCGGTTTCGCCTTTCAGTTGCCGGCGATCGTCCATGTTCCTTTGGCTTTGATTGCGTCAGCTGCGGCTGGAGCTGCGTTCGGAGCCATTCCTGGCGT
>JBMTYA010000225.1:0-2418 GCA_049454015.1 Ilumatobacteraceae bacterium
CCGTCGTTGCGTTCGGCACCAGTGCGCCGGAGATGGCGGTGTCAATCAGCGGCGCTCTCTCGGGCAGTGCCGACGTGGCCCTCGGCAATGTCGTAGGTAGCAATACCTTCAACATTCTCTTCATCCTCGGATTGTCGGCCGCGCTGAGCGGGCTCTCGATTGACCAGCGTCTGCTGAAACTGGACATTCCACTACTGATTGTCATCACTGGTGTCGTGTACTTGCTCATTCTCAACGACGTCGTGAGCCGTCTCGAAGGTGTGGCGCTGTTCGTCGGTGTCATCGCCTACACGGGATGGTTGTTGCGTGGCGCAATGAAGGGCGACTCACCTGCAGTCGAAGCCGAGTACGAGTCCGTGGCAGCGTCGGCCGAGGGCGCCACCGTTGAGCGACCGTTCGTGTTTCAGATAGGTCTCGTCATCGTCGGCCTCGGGTTGCTGGTGCTCGGCTCCCAGTTGCTCGTCAATTCCGCAACGGAGATCGCAGAGGCGCTCGGCGTAAGCGACCTAGTGATCGGCCTCACCATCGTGGCGGCCGGCACTTCATTGCCCGAGCTGGCGACCTCGGTGCTCGCAGCAATGCGCGGTCAGCGCGACATCGCCGTCGGCAACGTGGTGGGCTCGAACATCTTTAATTTACTTTCTGTGCTCGGGGCTGCAGCCGCAGTGTCGAGCAACGGTGTAGCGGTGAACCCTGAGGTGATTCGCCTCGACTTCCCGGTCATGCTCGCCGCCACCATCGTCTTGCTGCCGATCTGCTGGAACGGATTCATGATCAAGAAGTGGGAGGGCGCACTGTTGGCGCTGTTTTATGTCGCGTATGTGGCGTACCTCATCATGGAGGCAGGCGACAGCACCGCACCCGAGCTCTACCGCTCGATGATGCTCATCGTTGTGCCGCTTGTGATCATCGTCTACTCGGCTGCCGGCTTCCAGGGTTGGCGCAAGCACCGTGCCTCTCAACGCGGCTGAGCGCAACGAGAGGTTTCGTACGCTGAATGTCTGACGCGTTACTCGTCGTCTCGGTCGTCGGCACGATTGCTTTTGCGCTCTCGGGCGTGATGGCTGCCGCCGAGGCGGAGATGGACTGGCTCGGTGCCGTCGTGCTCGCTGCCGTCGCGGCCATCGGTGGTGGCACGGTGCGCGACGTGTTGCTCGGCGAAACACCGGTGTTCTGGGTAGAAGACGAATGGCCACTCATCGCCGCACTCGTCACCGCGGCTGTTGCGATACTCGCTCTCCGAATTCGGCCCTCGGCCGACCCGCGTCGCTCCACGCTCTATGTGGCGAGTGATGCCGTTGGTCTTGGGGCCTTCGTCGTAGTCGGTACGTCCGTAGCGCTCGATGCGGGCGCGTCGTATTTCGTCGCCGCTGTCATGGGTGTGATCACTGGTGTCGGCGGGGGAGTTCTGCGCGACGTGCTCGCTCGCCGCACGCCGATCGTGCTGGTCGGTGAGATCTATGCCGTTGCCGGTTTGCTTGGTGCTGCAGTGCAACTCGCGTTGCGCGAGTTTGGTGCTGCAGCGAACCTCGAGATCTGGCTCTCTCTCGCAATTATTGTGGCCGTTCGCGCAATTGCCGTGCGTAGTTCGCTCAACCTGCCGCGCCTCACGCGCAGCTGACTCAGTCGCGCACTTCTGCAATTGCCGCGTTGACGAGCGGGCCTGCTGACTCGAGATCGGGCAGAAACGTCGCACCGATGTGAATCCAGGTGTCGCCGACAAGCAGGTTGAGAACCCACAAGTGAGTCTCGCTGCCGTTCGTTTCTTGTAGCACCCACGCCTCGTCGGCGCCGCTGACCTCGACTTGCACTTGGCCGTCGGCCTGCCATTGTGTGCGACGTGAGACGAATGCTTCCGCAGTTGACCACAACACTGTCGCACCAACTTCGGCTTCTTGAATTCCGTACGAGCAGGCAACGCCACCTGCATCAATTGCTGCAGCAAGGTCGGTGTCTGGCGCTGGCTCCCATGGCGTGTCGATGAACACGGAGCCTTCGATGTAGTCGTTCATCGCCGCAAGAAAATTTCCTTGTGGGCACGACGTTGGCACGCTCGTTGCGTCACCTCCGCACGCTGAGAGTGTAAGCATAAGGGCCACTGCTGATACGTACAGATTGGGCTTCATGTAGTCGAGCCGGGGACAATCGACTGACCCTGTGTCTGCTGATACTGAAAGGTGCTTCGGTGTCCGATCACGCCAATCTATTGCGCCAGCACTTGAGGCAATCGTTCCGCCCCTGAACGATGAGGCCCTCCGCGCGACTACATGCCTTTTGGTGGACGAATAATCAGCTCTTCAATATTGATTTCAGTTGGTTGAGTGATGATGTACTCAACTGCGCGAGCGACGTGTGCGACGTCTCCAAATGAGTCCGGCATCGCTTGCTGGATTTGATTGAGTTGCCCCTGCGGCAATC
>JBMTYA010000226.1:0-2346 GCA_049454015.1 Ilumatobacteraceae bacterium
AAGGTGGCGCTCTAACCAACTGAGCTACACGCCCGAAAGCGACCGTCAGCCTACCTGTGGCGGCGGTGGCGAGGCTCTGGGGCCTTGCGTGGGCGACGTGCGTCGAAACAGGTGTTAAGCGCGCAGGCGCAGCGACACTTCGTTGGCCAGCAACCGCCCCGCTCGCGTGAGCACCAATCGCTCGCCGCGGCGCTGCACAAGTTCGGACATCTCTTCGACGTCTGCGTCGGCAAGGGCCTCACGTGGCACGCCGTCGCGTGTGCGTAATTGCAGTTGCAGGCGTTCGAGGTTGCGTGTGCGGTCGTCAAGATCTTCATGAGAAGACCCAGCACTCTTGCCCGATTCGATGAGTTCGATGAATCGGTCAGGGGTGCGCACATTCCATGAGCGACGACCACCGCGATGCGCGTGCGCGGCACTACCGAAGCCGGCGTAGTCGCCTCCGCTCCAATACACAGCGTTGTGGCGACATTCGCGGCCAGGCATCGCCCAGTTGGAGATCTCGTAGTTCAGGCGACTGCTCGCGGCAAGTAGGTCGTCGGCGATGTCGTATTTGTCGGCTTGGTCGTCGTCGTCAGGGTGACGGTCAGGCTGGTCGGCGAGCGCGGTGCCGTTCTCCACCGTGAGGCCGTAGGCCGACACATGCGGCGCGCCAAGCGCGATGACGCTCTCGATGGTGGCTGACCAGTCCTGGAGACTCTCCCCCGCCCCGCCATAGATGACGTCGACGTTGAAGTTGTCGATGCCAGCTTCGGCAATTGCGTCGACGGCGCGTTTCACATTGGCTGGTGTGTGCGTACGCCCGAGCGACAACAACACATGCTCGCGCGCCGATTGCATGCCGAGGCTGATGCGGTTCACACCGATGCTGCGGAATGTGCGCAGCATGTCGACGGTGACATCGTCGGGGTTGCATTCAATGGTGAACTCGGCGTCGTCGCGGCGCGGAATTGCATCGAGCACAGCGACGAGCGCTTGCGGGTCAACCAGTGACGGCGTGCCACCGCCGACGAAGATGGTGGACGCAAGCGGCGAGGTGGCTCCGGACGAGTCAGCGCCAGTGGCTGCACGCTCGATCTCCACTTTCAGCGCGGCGAGGTATCGATCAATCAGATGTGCACGGTCGGTGAACGTGGCGAAGGCGCAGTAGTCGCATTTGTGATGACAAAACGGCACGTGCACATAGACGCCGAAGCCAATCTCGGCTGCCGGGGCGAGCGTCGACCACGGTGAGTGCGGCTGGGGCATGTGCGGCTGGGGCAGGCGCGGCTGCGACGCTGCATCGGCGCGCGAAGCGGGCGACGTCACGCTTGGGGCGGCACGAAGACAAGGCCCAGGCTCGTGAGCCGCGCGGGCACTTCGTCGACCGACACATCGAGCATCACCGCAATGGCGCGAATATCGTGCGCCCGCACCGTGATGACCTTGCCGTTGAAGTCTTGGCGCTGAATCTGGATCATCCGCAAGAACTTCTCCAGCATCGAGAACTGCGGGCCCTGCATCTGGCTGAGTTTCGCCACGTCGATGCGCAGTTTGCCTTGCGGGGCTGCGGTGCCGGGCTCCACTCGTTGCGGGTCGCGCGGCAGAAGTTGCTCAACACCCACGTCGTACACGCGGGCGAGGCGCTCGAGACGTGACACCGACACCGCTCGTTCACCGCGCTCATACGCGCCGAGCACCGACGCCTTGAATTCTTGATTCGATTTCTGCTCCACGTCACCGAGCGACAGATTCTTCTGGAGGCGGATGGAACGGAGTCGCTCACCGACGAGCCGCGCATACGCCGCACCAACCTCATCGTTTTCGAATTCGCTCATCGTGGTGCCTCGTTGCGGTTTCGCATTGTGGCGAGCAACGTCGCCGCCACCAGTGTGGCAGTCTCCGCACGCAAGATGGTGCCACCCAGCGACACACGGGCAACCGATGCGGGAATCTCGTCGTCGTCAAAGCCGCCTTCGGGGCCGATGATGATGAGCGAGGGGGCTGCGCCGCTCGCGGCGGCAGATGATGCGGCGTTCGCCGCCAGCGGTGCGCCGTTGGGGTCGGCCACTGCGGCACCGGGTCGCGCACACACATCGGCAAGCGGCATTGGGCCCGTGACGACGGGCAACCACACACGCCGCGATTGCATGGCTGCTTCGCGGGCAACCTTCTGCAGTTTCTGCATGTGCTTGTCGTCTTTGTGTGACTGCTTGGCGTCGCCCCAACGCACCACTGCCCTGCGCGTGGGCGCAAGCACGATGATTTCGTCGACGCCGATCTCCGTGAGTTTTTGCACCGACCACTCGGGGCGATCACCTTTCACGGGCACGAAGGCAACGGCGACGCGCTGCGATGGTGCGGGCT
>JBMTYA010000227.1:0-2339 GCA_049454015.1 Ilumatobacteraceae bacterium
GCTCGATGGGTGACAACGTCATCCATTACGAAGGCCACGTGCGCATGATGGGTGCTGTGCAGCCGTTCTTGTCGGGTGCGATCTCCAAGACCGTCAACATGCCGGAATCGGCGAGCGTCGAAGACATCGAGCACATCCACATGCTCTCGTGGGAGCTCGGCTTGAAGGCTGTCGCCATCTACCGCGACAACTGCAAGGTTGGCCAGCCGCTCTCCACGATGAAGAAAGACGACGACAAGAAGGATTCCGATGCCGTCACGGCCACCGCTGAGCGCGTGGTCGAGCGTGTCGTCAACCAGCCGGTTCGCCAGAAGCTGCCGCGCTCGCGTCGTGGTCGCACCTTCGAGTTCCGCGTCGCGGACTGCAAGGGCTTTGCCAACGTTGGTGAATACGAAGACGGTCGCCCCGGCGAGATCTTCCTCACCGTGTCGAAGCAGGGCTCCACGCTTGCAGGCATCATGGACTCGTTCGCCAAGAGCGTGTCGTACGGTCTGCAGTACGGCGTGCCGTTGCACGCGTTCGTGGAAGCGTTCATCAACACGCGCTTCGAGCCCGCCGGCATGACCGACGACCCGGACATTCGCATGGCGTCGTCGATCATCGACTACCTGTTCCGTCGTCTCGCCGTCGAGTACATGACGCCGGCCGAGCGCGCCGAACTGGGCATCTTCACCCGTGCCGAGCGCATGCAGCCAACGTTGCCCGGCGTCGAAGAGACGGTTGTTGAGACCGCCCAGGGCGTTGACGTGATCGCTGACCCGAAGACCATTCCGTCGGCGGGGGAACTCGCCGCGAGCATGGCAGCGGGTGGATACGGCCACGGTGAGGGTAAGGCGGCCGGTACGGGCGCCATCTGCTCGTCGTGCGGTTCGTCGAACATGCGTCGCGCCGGTGCGTGCTACGTGTGCGGCGACTGCGGCTCCACGAGCGGCTGCTCCTGATCTACAAGCGCGGGTTTCCCCGCGCCGCATAACACTCGCGTGGCGTGAGCCGCTTGAGGGCGTATTCGTACGATTCAATCTGCGCGTGTAAGCATGGGCGTCATGTCGTTTGGTCGCTACGGTCTCGGCTTGTGGCGCTTCACGACGGAGTCCGTCTCTGATGCAACTCGGTTGATTTCTGTCGCTGTCGATAACGGCATCACGCTGCTTGACAATGCGGCGGTGTACGGCCGCAACTGGGGAGGTAAGGGGTTCGGTGCCGCCGAAGAACTACTCGGCGCCGTGTTGCGGCAGTCTCCAACGTTGCGCGAGAAGGTGTGCGTGGCCACCAAGGGTGGCATCACGCCGGGCATCCCGTACGACCAGAGCCCAGCCACGCTTCGGCGCGAATGCGAAGATTCGCTGCGAAGACTCGGAGTCGAGCGAATCGATCTCTACCAAGTGCATCGCCCCGACTTGTTTGCGCATCCACGCGAAACTGCCGAGACGCTCATGGCGCTGCGCCGCGAAGGCAAGATCGACCGCGTCGGAGTCTCCAACTTCACTCCCTCACAACATGAGGCACTCGCTGCCCATCTCAACGTGCCCATCGAGACCACCCAGCCCGAATATTCGGCGGCGGCGCTCGGCCCGTTGCGCGACGGCACATTCGACCTGTGCATGCGTGATGGCGTGGTGCCGCTCGCGTGGAGCCCGTTGGCAGGCGGACGCTTGGTGACGGGGGAGAACGTACGCCCCGAACTTCTCGCCGTCATCGACGAAATCGCAAAGGCCCGCGGCACCACCCGCGAACAGGTCGCCTACGCCTTCGTCTTGTCGCATCCGGCGCGCCCCGTGGTGCTGCTCGGTACGCAGAAACCGGAGCGCATCGTCACAGCGACGAGCTCCCCGGTGCAATCACTCGACCGCACCGAGCTGTATCGAATCGTTGCGGCGTCGGAGGGCAGACCGCTTCCGTGACTGCGTCCAGTTGCGCGCGTCGACTGTCGTGACCGAGTACGCCTGGTTCGGCGCGCTCTGCGACGACGACTATGAGTTTCTCGGCGTGCCGGACGAAACTCTGCGCTCGTCGTGGGCGCACTGCCGCGACATCGTGTTGCGAGCCGAAGCAAACGGCTTCGACAATGTGCTGCTGCCTTCTGGCTACGCACTCGGCATCGACGCGACGGCGTTCGCCTCAGCCATCGCGGTCGAGACGAGCCGCATAAAACTGCTGCTCGCCGTGCGGCTCGGTGAGCTCGTCGTACCGCAACTCGCGCGACAGATTGCGACCTTGCAGCAGATCGCAGGCGGCCGTCTTGTGATCAACGCAATCTCCTCCGACCTGCCCGGCGAGACGATGTCGAGCGAAGACCGTTACCAGCGCACCACGGAGTCGATTGCCGTGTTGCGCGGTCT
>JBMTYA010000228.1:0-2303 GCA_049454015.1 Ilumatobacteraceae bacterium
GTGCCGTCGTCGAGGTACGGCATGTCTTCGACCGGGAGGATCTTGGAGATGACGCCCTTGTTGCCGTGTCGGCCGGCGAGCTTGTCGCCGACGCTGATCTTGCGCTTCTGCGCCACGTACACGCGAACAAGTTCGTTGACGCCAGGCGGCAGTTCGTCGCCGTCGGAGCCGTCGTCCTTCACGCGCTGGAGCACCTCGATGTTGATGACCTTGCCCGACTCGCCGTGCGGCACGTTCAGCGACGTGTTGCGCACTTCGCGGGCCTTTTCACCGAAGATGGCGCGCAAGAGGCGCTCTTCGGGGGTCAGCTCGGTCTCGCCCTTCGGGCTCACCTTGCCGACGAGCACGTCACCAGGGGCCACTTCGGCGCCGACGCGGATGATGCCGCGGTCGTCGAGGTCGGCCACGATATCTTCCGACAAGTTCGGAATGTCGCGGGTGATTTCTTCTGGTCCCAGTTTCGTGTCGCGCGAGTCAACCTCGTGCTCTTTCACGTGGATTGAGGTCAGCACGTCTTCTTTAACGAGACGCTCAGAGATGATGATCGCGTCTTCGTAGTTGTAGCCCTCCCACGGCATGAGTGCGACGAGCAAGTTCTTGCCCAGCGCCAACTCGCCCTGGTCGGTGCTCGGGCCGTCGGCGAGGAGGTCGCCCTTCTTCACCTTCTGGCCTTCGCGCACGCGCGGGATCTGGTTGATGGTCGTGTCCTGGTTGGAACGACGGAACTTGACGAGGTCGTGCTCGTGGTCTTTTTTCGGCAGGTCGTCGTAGCGCACGACGATGCGGTCGCCCGTTACGAGTTCGACGGTGCCGTTGTCGCGTGCGAGCACGAGGTCGGCTCCGTCACGCGCGGCGCGGGCTTCAACGCCGGTGCCGACGAACGGCGCTTCTGCGCGCACGAGAGGCACGGCCTGGCGCTGCATGTTCGCACCCATCAAGGCGCGGTTGGCGTCGTCGTGCTCGAGGAACGGAATCAGCGACGTTGCGACCGACACGATCTGGCGGGGCGAGACGTCGATGAAGTCGACTTGCTCGGGGGCGACGAGGGCCAAGTCGGTGGTCGAACCGAAGAACGACTCCGCCTCGAGCATCTTCTTCAGGTCTTCGAGCGTGGCTGCCTGCGGCGAGCGGCGCACGAGCACCTTCGGGTCGACGAACGAACCGTCTTTGTTCAAGGCGGTGTTCGCCTCAGCGATGACGTATTCCTCTTCTTCGTCGGCGGCCATGTAACGCACCTCGTCGGTGACGCGACCGTTCTTCACGCGACGGTACGGCGTCTCGATGAAGCCGAACGGGTTGACGCGCGCGTAAGTGGCAAGCGCACCCTGCAGACCGATGTTCGGGCCTTCCGGGGTCTCGATTGGGCACATGCGGCCGTAGTGGGAGAAGTGCACGTCGCGCACTTCGAAGCCGGCACGCTCACGCGACAGACCGCCTGGGCCGAGGGCTGAGAGGCGGCGACGGTGCGTAAGACCCGACAAGGCGTTCGTCTGGTCCATGAACTGCGACAGCTGCGAGGAGTTGAAGAACTCCTTGATCGCACCGACGAGCGGACGCACGTTGATGAGCGTGAGCGGCGAGATGCCGTCTTGGTCTTGCGAGCTCATACGCTCGCGCACCACGCGCTCCATGCGCGAAAGACCAATGCGTACTTGGTTTTGGATGAGTTCACCGACCGGTCGCACGCGACGGTTGGCGAAGTGGTCCTGGTCGTCCAGGCGGTAACCCGGCTCCTGCTTCACGAGGTGCAAGAGATAGGTAATGGTCGCCAACACTTCGCAACGTGCGAGCACGTTCGGGGCGTTGGTCGGCATCGTGACTTGGCCGCCTTTGTGGTATTCCTTCAGCCCTGCCGGAACGTCGATCTGGCCGAGTTCGGTGCCTTCCTGAAGGCCGAAAATCTCGGCGAGTTTCAGCACTTCTGGGCCGATCTTGCGGAACAGCTTGTATCGACCGACGCGTGAAGTGTCGTAACGACGCGACTCGAAGAACGCGCTCTCGAAGTTGATGCGAGCAGAGTCGACGGTGGCCGGCTCGCTCGGGCGCGTGCGGCGCATGATCTCGACCATTGCTTCGTCGCGGGTCGGCGCGATGTGCTTCTCGCGCAGCCACTGCTCTTCGAGGAAGTCGAAGTACTTGACGAAACGCTCGAGGAACCCCGGAGCGTGCTGCTCGTCGTAGCCGAGTGCGCGCAGGATGAGGAAGATGCTGAGACGACGCTTGCGGGCGATGCGCGCGCCGGCAGTCGGGTTCTTGCCGGGCTTGTGCTCGACGTCGAACTCGAGCCACTCACCGCGCTGCGG
>JBMTYA010000229.1:0-2279 GCA_049454015.1 Ilumatobacteraceae bacterium
GAAGGAAGACCGTCGGGCTGCAATCGCCGAGAAGGAGTCCAAGATCGAGATGCGTCGCGCTCTCGGCCGCCAGCGCCGCGGCAAGCCCGAGTAATCATCTCCGGCCACGCGAGCGCGACATGACCAGTACAGCGTCAAGAAGTCTCCGACAAGACATCCAACAGCTGCGTGGAATCGCAGTCCTCGCCGTCATTGTCAATCACCTTGGCGTGTCGTGGCTGCCGGGCGGCTACCTCGGTGTGGACATGTTCTTCGTGGTGTCCGGATACGTCATCGCGTTGTCGATGCTCTCGGGCGGTACGTCGCCCGTATCACGCTTCCACTTCTTCGCACAGTTCTGGATTCGACGCATGTTCCGACTCTGGCCGATGCTCTTCGTCACCGTCATTGCTACCACCGTGATGCTCCTGGCAACCGGCCTGGCAAATCCGGATCCATTGCTCACCGGCCTGACATCGGTACTCGCGCTCTCCAACTTCCGCCTGCTCTTCGGCCGGCTCGAATACTTCGCTTTGGACACCGGCGCCGACTGGTTCATGCACACATGGTCGCTTGCCGTCGAAGAACAGATCTACGTGATGCTTTCAGTGGTGTTTGCCCTCGTCGGCATGCGACCCACCACACCCGACGCAACTCGACGACTGCGACGACTCTTCGCCATAGTCTCGGTGCTCGTACTCATCTCGTTGGTATTCGCTTTCCTGCCGATCACCTCCGAAGTCGTTCGCTTCTATGCGCCACACACTCGCTTTTATCAAGTCGGAGCTGGCGCCCTGGTGGCACTGGTGCTCGCCCGACGAGGCTTTTCCTTGGTCGCATTACCGAACACACTTCGCTCACTCCTACTGCTACTCAGCAGTGCGGCTCTCGCTGCGTTGTTCGTCATCAACCCTTGGTCCGGTCGGACGATCTCATTCGTTGCAACGTTGCTGACCGTATTGATCATCGTGATCGCAAGCGCACAGCAGCAAGCACACGGATACATCCGTAATGGCTGGTTGAGCTACATCGGCGACCGCTCCTATGCGCTTTACCTCGTGCACTGGCCAGTCCAGGTGTTGTCGGAGACCCTGATTAGTGAGCGATACTCGCGTTACGCCGCAAGTCTCGCATTTACTTTGGTGCTTGGCGCCGCGGGATACCTCTTCGTGGAAAACAGAAGTCGCCACCGTTGGAAATTGCTACGACATCGACACGCAGGTGCACTTGCATTCGCGGCCCTGATCGTCACATTGGGAGTCACGGTGGTCGCATTCGAACGTACCGATCGCGTCGCCAGAAGTGCATACACGGAAGATCCGGACGAAGACGCCTCCATCTGGGTGATTGGCGACAGCCACTTGGGTGCCCTCAACCCCCAAATTGCACAAGCGTTTGACGGCGACTGCGCAGTCATCGGAAGTTACGGGGTCATCTTGGACTTTGTGGATCTTGAACGGTCAGCAACTGGCCAGAGATCTCTTCGAATCAAGTTGTTACCCACTTCCTGGCTCATCGAACAGTTAAGAATTGCCGAGGCACCACCACGAGCACTCATTGTGGTTCACTTTCTCTCCGCGTTTCTCTCTGCGCCGGAGGCAGCTCCGGCTTCTGCCGACTTCATCGCCACAGAGTGGCAGTCCACCACTGGTGCGAGCGTCACCCGAGAGGAATTCATAAAGCTCTTTACTGAGAACTTGAGACAAATCTCACGCGCAATGGCAGAGCACGGCGGAACTCTAGTCGTCACATCGCCGCCGCCAGACTTCAACTGGCTAACTGTTGAAATTGATCCCTCACTCTGTGCGAACCGCTTTGTGGTTAGCCGCGAGTGTGCGACGTCTCGGAGTGAAGCGCGCGTAACGCTCGCAGAACATGATGCTCGTGGCGGCGAGGTTCGGAGACTTCTCAACGCTCTTCAGAGTGAGTTACCCAACTTCGTGCATCTTCCTCTTGACGACCCGTTCTGCAGTACCGAATTGTGCAGCAATTTCAAAAACGGTGCGCCCCTCTACATCGACGACGATCACCTCTACTTTGACGGCGCCGAACTCGTGGGTCCCTACTTTGATCAACTAGCTCCACGGTTTCAAACCTTTGGCACTCAGGAACTGAAGTGCCCTGATCGCCAATCCGTCTACAAGTGTCGGCTGGCCGAAAGAGGTGGCCTCCTCAAGGAGTACCTCACTCGCCCCAGATTTGTGGATTCTCCCTCTACCGACAAGTTGCGACGTCAGTTTTCTCATATCGACAACTACGGTAACGAATACTGCATTCAATTCTGGGAAACACGCGACGTC
>JBMTYA010000230.1:0-2259 GCA_049454015.1 Ilumatobacteraceae bacterium
CGACGGATCTCTTCGTGTGCGAGGTCAACCTGCAGCCGCGCAACGACGGCTCGCTGCGCTTCCACGCACGGCTCGGCTTCGAGCAAGTCGGCGAGCAGGAGTCGAAGCCCGGCCTCGTCGTCGCGATGCTGGCAAAACGACTCGCCTAGCCGAACGCCCGCACGACTCTCACGTAGTTTGCGGCGCTGTTCTTGGCCCCTACGACTTGAAATCCGCTAACAAACGACTGTCGCCATGCGTTGCTGTCGTCCAACTCCGAGGATGACCAGTAGTACTGGAACGCAAGCCCACCGATGGCTGTTCGTGCGAGGTAGAGCTGATTTAGTTCGTCCTTGGAAGGAAGATGCCAATCCGACTTTCCGTTATTCGAATAGTCCCACGCCAGCCCAGCTGCGTAACTGCTGAGGGAAACATCACCGGCGGCAGTGAGTCGCGTATGAATTCGTGTCGTGTTCGCCATTCCCATTCCGATGGCTTCGGATGCCGTTCGCGACGTCGCCTGACCGGCAGTATTCGAGTAAACACTGTTGGACTGACAATTCTGATTACCCACACTCGATCCGGCCGCGTAACAGAACGAGGTGTTCGTTGCCCAGACGATGCCTGTCGAGAGGTCGCTCGTCGCTACTTCTAGGTAGCGACAAGAAGAACCACAGTCCGAACCCGACGACGTGAACGTCGAGCCAGCGACATAGAAAACTTTGCCGCCACCTGGTCCCGTTTGACCCACCTCGCACACACCACCCTGCGCACACGTCAATGGGATAGTCGTGGTCGTAGTCGTGGTCGTGGTGGCACCCGAACTTGATGTAGCGGCCGACTCGATCGGACACGAGGCCGTGGCTATCTCGAAGACCTCGGAATGCGGTGTGACGTTCTGAGACTGATGGCCCTGGGCGAGCGTCCAATCCGCTCGCATCACGAACACGCGGAAGTGGTAAGAGCGACCACCACATGCGAATTCCGAGCTGTCGATGGAAACGGATCGTTGACTTGACTGCATCATGCGATAGCTGCTGAACGATCGACCACGCTCCACCCATTGCACTGCATAGTTGCCGGTGTCCGGCGACATCCCCGACAGCGTGAATCGCACGCGCGATTCGTTCACTGAGATATCGGAAACTTGAGGCGCCCGAGGTGCCGCTTGAGCGACCGTCGAAGTCGTCGATGATGCAGGTACCCCAGCAGCGGCTTGATTCACCGACACAACGCTCCATCGCAATCCCCGCTTTCCGTTTCGAATACAACGCAACGTGATCGAGGGCGTTGCGAATTCGCTTCCGAGCGAACTACACGTTGCGCCACGAGCCGGTGTCGCCATTACCGTCGGCAGCACCACCATCAGCAACGACAGCACCAAGCAGGCGCGTACGACTTGCCTCCCACGAATCCACACGAGGCGGCGTAGCTCTGAGGTGGTGTGGCATGAAGGGAAATGGCGCATCTTGCTATTGTATGCGTAGTACAATAACGGTCAAGTCCTAGACTGAAGTGGTGCCCGCAAAGTGGCGGTCCTCAAAGCCGGTCAAGCGTCCCACGCGCGCAAATGGTCGTGATACCGCCGAGCGCCTCCTCGAATTCGGACGCCGGGAGCTCGCATCGGCCGGGGCGGTCGACTTCAACATTGATCGAGTGCTCCGCAAATCGAAGGTGTCGAGGAGTTCGTTGTACCACCACTTTCAAAGCCGCGAGGGCTTTCTCGTCGCCCTGGAGTTTGAACGTGTCTATAGCGACACGATGCGCGACATGGATCTCATGCGGGTTTTCATGCTCGAGTCATCGGACCTCAACGCGATGTTCGGTGCAATTGAGTTCGCGCTGACGGTCGCAGGTGAGGAAGCCGGAAAAGTACGCCGGCGACAACGAATTGAGACTCTTGCCGCTGCCAGTCGCAGCCCCGCGATTCAGCGACTCTTGGCAGAAGCTCAAATCACAGGCTCGCAACATTTCGCTGAGACCTTGCAGATGGCGGCCGACAAAGGTGTTTTCGCCTTGTCTGCGCCCGTGGGTGGAGTCTCCTATCTCATTCAGTCGCTCTTTGTCGGTCGCATCCTGGTCGATTTGACAGGCGACAAACAGCTCGAGGCTGAGTGGGTGGTAACGACGATGAACGTCTTGCGGCACCTCCTCCAACCGGTCAACGAATAGCCAGGCGCATCGAGCGGCAACTCCGCTCGCGCCAACTGATACGCGACTATTTTTTCTGCGGTTGCGGCCAGCCGCCCGGGCGACCATCCATGCCGGAGTTGGCACGGG
>JBMTYA010000231.1:0-2250 GCA_049454015.1 Ilumatobacteraceae bacterium
CGAACTGCATCAGCATCAACGCGTGAACACTTCGATCCGCCTGCGGCAGCTGCCAACTTCTTCTCATCTAATTGATTGGCACCGCTGACGTACGCCATCACGATCTCGCCGTCGACGGCGAACACCAGGCTCTTCACAATCTGGCCGACTCGCACCCCGATAGCCGTTGCGGCATCTTGTGCCGTTTTTGTACCTTCGGGAAATCGGCGCGTTGCGATCGTCAACCCAAGGGCCTGCCCCGCCTCCACCACCCGAGTCACATTGGGATGTACTGCCTCGCTCATGTCGAAACGACGGTAGCAACAGCCATTGCGCTGAATCTCCGCGAGTGCATCCCTGCGCGACAGCGCAAGCTGTGACGCAAGCGACAACACCGTGCACCGCAGCGGCTTCCACTCGCTTGAAGGACTTCCTAACCTCGTGGGAACCCACCGAAGTCATCTTCGGCAACCCACCCGAAAGGAGCCCCCGATGAAGTGCCCGACGTGCCCCGATGCCACTTTGGTGATGTCTGAGCGCCAAGGAGTCGAGATCGACTACTGCCCCACTTGCCGTGGAGTGTGGCTCGACCGCGGTGAACTCGACAAGTTGATCGAGCGAAGCATCGGCAACAATCCCGCAGTCAGCACACCGGTGACACCAGCCGCACCGTCAGCCCCAGTGCCCCCGCCGATGCACCGACGTGACGACTCCGACGAGCACGAGCGTTACCAAATTCGCTACGACAAGTATGGTCGGCCATATAAGAAGAGCAAGACCAAGAGCATCCTCGGCGAGATCTTCGACTTCTAATCAGTCGTCGCCGGCCGAGCCAGCGAGAGAAAACAGCAACGCACCAACCAAGGAGCATGCTCCCGCCGCGAGATAGCTCGAGCGGTATCCACCGGCGAAGTCGTGCAACGCGCCAAGCAAGAGTGGCCCACCCGCCGTGCCGGTGAACGAGATGAGCCCCTGGCGCGCCGCAATGCGCGGATAATCGAGCACGCCGAACCGCTGCGCAATCAGCAGGCTCTGCATCAGCAACATATTGCCGATGGTGGCGCCAAAGAGTGCGATGCCGATCAAGAGCCCAATCGATGAATTCATCATGCCGATGATTGCCAGCGACACACCCTGCGTGATCGCGATCATCACCGTGAATCGAGTCATATCGAGTCGAGCAATCAATCGGCTCGCCGTGAATCGGGCGATGATCGAGAACATCGACAGCACTACGGTGCCGAGCGTCGCCGTGGTGCGATCGGTTCGCTCCTCCACCATCTTCACCAGCTGCTGCACGCCGCCCACTTGGGCGCCGAAGGCAAAGATGTACCCGATCGCCACCATTAGGAAGAACCGAGTCTTGATCGCGACCGCGAGTGGCGTTCCAGACAACACTGGCGCTGCACTCGTCTGGGCGCGCTCGCCGTCGGGCAGCCAGCCCAACTGATGCGGGAAGGGCAACAACAACAGTGTCGCCACGGGCACGATGCCCACGAACCAGATTGCTGCGAGCCACGGCGAACCAGCCTCGATGCCCCGAGTGTCGAGAATCCACTTGATGACAGGAGTGACGACGATGCCACCGACCGACAAGCCGGTCGATGCTATGGCGAGTGCAGATGCGCGCTTGGCTTCAAACCATCGCGTCACCACAGTCGTGACAGGCCCGACACCAGACGCCGACCATCCAAGTGCGTACACCGCATACACCACGAACAAATGCCAGCGCTCGGAAACGAATCTCATGCATAACAACGAACCCGACCCGAGAAATGCGCCCGCAACCACCACCCAGCGCACGTCGTATTTCGCGACGAGCTTGGCGACCGGAATCGCCGCGAGACCCCCGACGAGGAAGAAGAACGTCGTCGCTGAGGAGATTGACGCAACCGACCAACCCAGTTCTCGGCTGAACGCTTGCAGATACACCGACAAGCCGTAGAACCCGACACCACTCGAGAACGTGAGCAATACGAACGACGCGGTGAGCACCCACCGACCCGGAAACCGTGTGGCTGCGGCAAAGATGCCCTTGGGATCAGCGGTCACGAAGTCTGACCGTCGACGAACCTGGGCATGGCAGGTCTCAGTCTTGCCGATTCGGGCACGACCGGGCTCAGTCGCTGAGAGCTAGTCGTTCAAGCGCAGAATCGAGTTAATGGCGAATGCGAGGTCGTGGTCGCGTTGCGTGACCACACCGCCTGCGTCGTGCGACCGCAACGAGATCTTCACCTTGTTCCACGAGTTGCTCCAGTCGGGGTGGTGCCC
>JBMTYA010000232.1:0-2250 GCA_049454015.1 Ilumatobacteraceae bacterium
ACAACCTCTTCAAGAACACGCAGCTGCAGAGCCAATTCCCGGTCAACATGGTCGCTCTCGTTGATGGCGTGCCACGCACACTGAACCTTCGCGACGCCCTGGTCGGGTACATCAACCACCAGATCGAAGTCATCACCCGCCGAAGCCAGTTCCGCCTCGACAAGGCGAAAGAACGCAACCACATTCTCGAAGGTCGCTTGAAGGCGCTCAACGTCATCGACGAGGTCATCAAGGTCATTCGCGCCAGCGAAGACGCCAACTCAGCCAAAGAAGCGTTGATGTCCAAGAAGTTCGGCTTCAGCGAGCGTCAGGCCATCGACATCCTCGACATGCAGTTGCGCCAGCTAACCAAGCTCTCGCGCATCGACTTGGAGACCGAGCAGAAAGAAATCCGCGCTCACATCAAGGAACTCACGGCCATCCTCGAAGACGACAAGAAACTGCGTGCCGTCATCTCCGGCGAGCTCACCAAGGTGCGCGAAACGTTCGCCACCCCGCGTGTCTGTCAGATCGCTGCCGATGTTGGCGAGATGGGTGTCGAAGACCTCGTCGAAGACAAAGAGCTCGTCATCGTGATGACACAAGAGCAGTACATCAAGGCGGTGTCCGCCGACTCATTCCGCACGCAGGGCCGCGGCGGTCGTGGCGTGAGTGGCGCACGACTGAAGAGCGACGACATCGTGCGGCACGTGATCTTCACCACCGCACACGCGTACCTGTTGTTCTTCTCCAACCGCGGTCGCGTCTATCGCTTGCGGGCTCTCGAGGTGCCCGAGCGCGAACGCACAGCGAAAGGCATCCCCATCGTCAACTTGTTGCCGCTGCAGTCAGGTGAGACCATTCAGGCGATCATTGACACACGCGAATTCCCCGGCGAGCGTTACTTGTTCTTCGCAACCAAGCAGGGTCAGGTGAAGAAGACCAAGTTCGACGAGTACGACTCGAGCCGTCGCGACGGCCTCATCGCACTCAAGTTGCGTCCGAAGGACGAACTCGTGCGCGTGATTGAGACAAACGGTACTGATGACGTCTTTATTGTCACTCGCGGCGGCCAGACCATTCGCTTCAGCGAAAAACTCGTGCGACCTATGGGCCGCTCCGCGGCAGGCGTTCGCGGTATGAAGATGCGCGGGAGTGACGAAGTGGTGTCGGTCGACGTCGCACGCGACGAAGCCTCGATTCTGCTCGTCACCGAATCGGGCTACGGAAAGCGCACGCAGATCAACCACTTCGCTCGCAAGGGGCGCGGCGGGATGGGCATGATCGGCATCAAACTGACCGGTAAGAAGGGTCGTGTCGTCGCGGCGTTCATGGTGGGTCTCGAAGACGAAATCGTCGTCGTCGCCTCCGGGGGCACGACCATCCGTATGCCCGTTCGCGAAATCTCGAGCCAAGGTCGTGCCGCCACGGGCGTGCGCGTCATGACACTCGAAGCCGGTCAGGTCGTCGCCTCCGTTGCGCCGATCATCGCCGGCGACGCTGAATAACGCTCGTCACGGCGAATAGTGCGTCTCCACCACCGTTGTTGCGGCGAGCACCGCGTTGATCGCGGCTCTGCCACACCATTACTCGTGGCAATCATCGCCGTGACTTCACTCGTGGCACTCGCTCTTTCTGACGTTGCGGAGTCGGCTATTGACGAACATCGTGCATCGACCGCAGCCGAGGCATTGGCACTCGCCGCCGCAGTCGACGGCAACCTCGGTGAGATTGCTCGTCTGCACGAGGTCGATGACTTCATCGTGGACCGTGACGACGAGATCGTCACCGTTCGTGTTGTGCGTCGCGGCGTTAGTGCGCAGGCGACCGCAATCGACCATCGTCGTACACTTGATGAAAGCGAATGAGTGATGCATCGACCCCATCTAGATCAAGTCGTACCGATGCGCGCCCACGCTTGCGCCGTGTCACGCGCGTTATCCGCGACATCGACGTATGGAGTGTGTTCAAGGTCGGGCTGGTCTTCCACCTCGTTCTGCTTGTGATTGTGCTCATTGCCGTCACGTTGTTGTGGGGTGTCGCCAATTCCACCGGCACCATCGACAATGTGGAGAACTTCTTCGAGTCATTTGGTTGGGAGACGTTTTCTTTCGATGGCTCCGCACTGTTCGGCAATTTTGTGGTCTTTGGGTTGCTTCTCGCCCTGCTCGGCACCGCCAGTTGGGTGATTGGTGCTTTGATGTTCAACCTCATCACCGAACTGGTTGGCGGCTTGCGCGTGACCGTGCTCGAAGAAGAAGTGGTGCTCGA
>JBMTYA010000233.1:0-2214 GCA_049454015.1 Ilumatobacteraceae bacterium
GCCCACTTCATTCGCATCACCAGCCACGTTGAGTCGCTCGACCAGCGCCTTGCACGTCTCTCGCACGACATGAACCGCGGATTTGTCGAAGCGAGGGAACACGCAGACCAGCGATTCGCCTCAATTGACGCACGATTTGAACAAATTGACCGGCGCTTCGAACAAGTTGACGCGCGATTTGATCGGCTCGAAGCAGGATTCGACGCACGATTTCAACGGCTCGAAGCACGATTCGATGCTCTTGACGAGCGGTTGCGATTCAACAAAACGCTGATTGTCGCTTCACTCTCGGCAGTCGCCAGCGTGGCGTCAGTCGTGGTCTCGCTCTTCAGTTAGTCGGCTTCGGTCACTCGACCGATTTGTTTCATCTGGCTGCCTAATAGATAAGCGCCGTTCGACTGTGTGACGAACTCGTCACGTTGAGCGGTGGTAGTTCGGCGATTCGTGTGTGATGGTCACGTCATGTGGATGGCTTTCTTCGCGGCCAGCAGTCGTCACGCGCATGAACTTTGCTTTTTGGTGTAACTCGGGCAGCGTCGCTGCCCCGACGTATCCCATGCCTGAACGCAGACCACCGACCAGTTGGTACACCACATCCGCAAGCGACCCTGCATACGCGACACGGCCCTCAATTCCCTCAGGCACCAACTTGTTGCGGCTGGCACCCTGGCCGGAGCCGTATCGATCCGCACCGTGACCCTGCATGGCGCCGAGCGAACCCATGCCTCGATAACTCTTATAACGCCGACCCTCAAAGAGTTCGACATCGCCTGGTGCTTCGTCGGTGCCAGCAAGTAATCCCCCGAGCATCACACTGCTTGCACCAGCAGCCAGAGCCTTCACCAAGTCGCCCGAATATGTGATGCCTCCGTCGGCAATCGTCGGCACCCCGAGTCGTTGTGCACGTTGCGAAGCAAACCACACCGCCGAGAGTTGCGGCATACCGGCACCGGCAATCACGCGGGTGGTGCAAATCGACCCAGCTCCGACACCGATCTTCACGGCATCGACGCCCGCGCCGTGCAGGGTCTCAACTCCGTCTTCGTCCACGACGTTGCCAGCAACAACCGCCAAATCGGGCCAGCTCGCCTTGATGCGTTCGATCGCCTTCACGACACCAGCGGAGTTGCCATGCGCGGTGTCGATGACCACTGCGTCAGCGCCGGCACGAACGAGCGCCTCAACTCTGGTCTCAAGGTCGGCGCCCACACCGACCGCAGCAGCAACGCGCAGACGCCCTGCAGAGTCGCGTGTCGCATTGGGGAACTCCTGGCGTTTCATGATGTCTTTCACAGTGATAAGCCCGCGCAGCCTGCCCTTTGCATCGACGAGCGGCAGCTTCTCGATGCGGTGTTTCTGCAGCACGACACGCGCCTGGTCGAGCGTCGTACCCTCAGGAGCTGTCACGAGATCCTCACTCGTCATGAAATCTGTGACCGGCCGCTTGTAGTCGGCTGCCGAGCAGAACCGCACGTCGCGGTTGGTGAGGATGCCGACGAGCACGCCATCGCGATTAGTAATCGGTACACCCGAGATCTTGAAACGGTTCATCAACTCTTCGGCGTCGTCAAGCGTCGCGGTCGGTGGCAGCGTCACTGGGTCGCTGATCATCCCCGACTGAGAGCGCTTTACTTTCTGCACCTCGGCGGCTTGGTCTTCGACGCCAAGGTTGCGATGCACAACGCCGATGCCACCGCAGCGAGCCATGGCAATCGCAAGCCTGCCCTCGGTGACCTTGTCCATCGCCGCAGACACGAGCGGAACATTCAGTTGGATATCGCGAGCGAATGTGGTCGAGGTGTCGGCTTGATCAGGCAACACGTCGCTGTAGCCAGGCACCAAGACGACGTCGTCGAACGTCAACCCTTCGTATCTACTGAAGAATTCTTCGTTACGGCTCATGCGCTTGGTGTCGCGAGCGGGAAACTGGCTGCCATAGAGAAACGATAGTTCCTGCGCTCCGAGCAACTCGAAAAAGTTGACAAAAAGTCAGTGGCGAAAGTGACGGATGTCCGTGAACATCATCGCGATGCCATGTTCGTTGGCTGCTGCGATGGACTCGTCGTCACGCACGCTTCCACCAGGTTGCACGATGAGCGAAACTCCAGCGGCAGCGAGCGCGTCGGGGCCATCACGAAATGGAAAGAAGGCATCGCTGGCTGCAACTGCTCCATTGGCGCGCTCCCCAGCACGCAAACAAGCCAGTCGCACCGC
>JBMTYA010000234.1:0-2210 GCA_049454015.1 Ilumatobacteraceae bacterium
CGAGCGAAGACCGTTACCAGCGCACCACGGAGTCGATTGCCGTGTTGCGCGGTCTTCTCGCCGGGAAGCGAGTTGACTTTGACGGCCAGTTCGTCTCAGCACATATCGACCCGCCACGAATCGCCGTTGACGCCCCGCACAATCCAGTTGTCTATTTCGGCGGGCTTTCTGAAGCGGCTCGAGAATGCGCTGCGCAATCTTGCGACGTGTATCTGATGTGGCCTGACACGACCCCGAGCATGTCTCTTGTGATGCGAGAGATGGATTCGCGCGCCGCCAAGCACGGCCGCACGCTGCGCTACGGCTGGCGAAGCCATGTCATCGTGCGCGAAACCGAAAACGAAGCAAGGGCTGCTGCCGCGCGACTTCTCTCACGCCTCGATGAAGAGACCGGTTCGTCGATTCGCGCCAAGTCGCTCGACTCGAAGTCCGCCGGTGTCGCGCGGCAAAGCGAGTTGCGCGAATCTGCCGATGCCGACGGATACATCGAACGCCATTTGTGGACAGGGGTAGGCCGCGCACGCAGTGGTGCAGGTATTGCAATCGTCGGTGACCCCGATCAGGTGGCGGCAAAACTCCGTGAGATTCGCGACGCGGGGGTTGACACGTTTATCCTCTCGGGTTATCCGCACCTGGCTGAGTGCGACTTGGTCTCCCGTTACGTGCTGCCCAAGCTTCGTGCGTAGGCAAGCGGCCCAAGCTCCGCGCATAAATCAAGCAATCGGCATCACGCTGCGCCGATGATGCGAGCCCGCTCATTGCTCTTGCCTTAGCCTGAAAGGAAGCAGGCCCCATGAGAATCTCAGTTTTTGGCGCGGGATATGTGGGTCTCGTCACCGCTGCGTGCTTTGCCGAGGTCGGCCACCACGTCGTGTGCTGCGACAAAGATGCGTCGAAGATTGACTCGCTTCGTGCGGGCAAGGTGCCCTTCTTCGAACCAGGTCTCGCAGAGCTCGTCGCGAACGGCGTGAAGAGTGCGCGACTGGAGTTCACCACTGATGTGTCTGTGGCGGTCTCGCGCGCAAGGGTGGCAGTGCTTGCCGTCGGCACTCCGCCGCTCGACGATGGTTCCACTGATCTCCGCCAGATTCACGGCGCAGCGGAAGAGATTCGCGGTCACGTGGAGCAGCAGTTGGCAGTGCTCGTGAAGAGCACGGTTCCCGTCGGCACGAATGCATCGCTCACCAGCGTGTTCGCCGGCAAGCCAGTCAACGTGATCTCCAACCCGGAGTTCTTGCGCGAAGGTTCGGCTGTTGCCGACGGCCTCAAGCCCGATCGCATCATCGTCGGGGCGCGAACGGACGCCGACCGCGACCTCATTCGCGAACTCTACGAACCTTTCGCACGCAACCACGAAAAACTCATGTTCATGACGCCCGAGTCGGCAGAGCTCGTTAAGTACGGCGCCAACTCGATGCTCGCCACCCGCATTTCGTTCATGAACGAGCTCGCCGAATACGCGTCCCGCATTGGCGCCGACATCGAAGACGTGCGTCGTGGGATGGGTGCTGACCCGCGCATCGGATCGAGCTATCTGTACCCGGGTATCGGGTTCGGGGGGAGTTGCTTCCCGAAAGATCTCCGCTCGCTCGAATTCCAGATGGCGCAGCACGACATTGAGCCGCAGATCATCACTTCGGTCATCGCGCGCAACGAACGGCAGGTCGACGGCATCGTTGACGCCATCCTCAATGCAAGCAAGTCGCAACCGAAGCCTGTCGTCGTGCTCTGGGGCGTTGCGTTCAAGCCGAACACTGATGACATTCGTGAGGCTCCAGCATTGAAGGTTGCGCAACGCTTGGTAGACAAGGGCGTCGAGGTGCGCGCTGCCGACCCAATTGTCACGCAGGCACAGATCGACGCAGTCACAGGTAAAGGACGCGTCTCGCTTGTCGAATCGGAGATGAAGGCCGCCGAGGGTGCTGACGTACTCGTGCTCGTTACCGAGTGGCGCCAGTACCGAAGCCCAGACTTCGAGGAACTCCGCACACTCATGCGAGGCAGCACATTGATTGATGGTCGCAACCAGTGGAGCCGACGTCAGGTGACCGCCGCAGGGTTCACCTACGTGGGAATTGGTCGGAGTTGACCGCCACGCTCGTCACCGGGGTCGGTGGCTTCATCGGTGCCGCAGTTGCGAATCGTCTGCTGATAGACGGCCGCGAGGTGCTCGGAATCGACAACCTGAACGACTACTACGACGTGCGATT
>JBMTYA010000235.1:0-2207 GCA_049454015.1 Ilumatobacteraceae bacterium
TTTCGAAGTGACGATGCGCGAGGTGAAAAGGTCTACGTGCTGCACACCGATGCCGGCGAGCGACAAGTCACCGTCGGTGCTCGCAGCAACGACGAGGTCAACGCGAGCGTCGACATGGGTGAAGTGACGCGCATCGACGCGCCGCGCGGTTGGGATGCCATCGGAGCGCACCCCGACCGCCCCGTCCTTCACCTTTCGGTTGGCAACCCACACACCGTGGTGGGCGTCGAAGACGTAGCTGCAGTCGACGTCTTAAAGCTGGGTCAGATGATCCCGCAGGTGAATCTCGAGGTCATCGCCCCAGGCCCGGAACAGAACGCCATCACCATGCGCGTGCACGAGCGTGGTGCCGGCATCACACAAGCTTGCGGCACCGGAGCCTGCGCGAGCGCGTGGGCTGCAGCGCAGTGGGGTTTGGTGCCGCACTCGACTGAACGGCTCGAAGTGCTCGTGCACATGCCAGGCGGAGATGCAATCGTCACGTTGAACGCGCCGTCCAAGGGTCGTGTTCTGCTGAGTGGTCCCGCAAGTTACGTGGGCACCTACGAGGTTTCACTCTGAGCACGCCCTACCAGGAGGCCCTCGGTCGCACGCTCATTGAGCGCACTATTCGCGAAAAGATTGTGCTTGTCGGCGTAACTCTCGAAGACCACGACGACGACGCGACGCAAGAGAGCCTCGACGAACTCGAGCGGCTCGTTGACACCGCCGGCGCCGACGTAGTCGCGCGACTCACGCAGCGCCGACACGCACCAGACCCCGCTACGTACATCGGTAAGGGCAAGGTCGACGAACTTAAAGCCACATGTTTGGCAGTCGATGCCGACACCGTGGTATTCGACAATGAGCTGTCGCCGGCTCAGCAGTTCAACCTTGAAAAAACGTTGGGTCGTACTGCTATCGACCGCACGGCGGTGATCCTTGACATCTTTGCCCAGAACAGCCACACCCTCGAAGGCAAGGCGCAAGTTGAGCTCGCGTTGATGCGTTATCGCCTGCCACGCATTCGTCGCGGCGCGTCAGCCGGCCTCACGCAGCAGGGTGGTGGTATCGGCACGCGCGGCCCTGGCGAAACAAAACTAGAAACCGACCGACGTCGCATCAACGATCGCATCGCCAAACTGGAGCGCGAACTGCGCGAACTGCAGCGCACCCGCGACGAGCAACGAAAGGGCCGCTCGCGTAGCGGTCTCGCCAACGTGACGATTGTCGGCTACACCAACGCTGGCAAGTCGACGCTGCTCAATCGCCTGACTGACGCCGGTGTGCTCGTGGAGAATCGTCTCTTTGCCACGCTCGACCCGACGACGCGCCGCTTATCCCTGCCTGGCGGCGAGCCGGTGTTGCTCACCGACACTGTCGGGTTCATCCGACGTCTGCCGCACACACTGATTGAAGCGTTCAAGAGCACGCTCGAGGTCGCCACACGCAGCGACTTGTTGCTGCACGTGGTCGATTCAAGTGCCGTCGACCCAGAGGGGCAGATTGCGGCGGTTCGCGAGGTGCTCGGCGAGATCAACGCCGACAAGGTGCCTGAGCTGCTCGTCTTCAACAAGTGCGACGCCAACCACGAAGCAGCCAAACGATTGGTGTACGACAACCCCGGTTCGGTTCTCATCTCGGCCGCTACGGGAGAGGGCATCGACGATCTACTGCGCACCATCGCCGACCGCGTGCGCTCGCTCACCGCAGTAGTCGAACTTGTGGTGCCCTACGAGCGCGGCGATGTGATGGCATCTATTCACCGTGAGGGTGAGGTCGTGAGCACCACGCACGAAGATGCAGGCATTCGCGTGCGCGCCAGGCTTGCCGATGCCTCACGCGGCCGCCTGACAGAATTCATCGTCACACCGTCATGATTGTGAACGAGCAACTCCACTGATGACAGCGCAGCCTTTCGTTCCGCCGCCGTATCCGTACGACCGACTTGACGCGCTCGCCAAACTGGCGGCCAAACACGATGGTGGTGTCATCGATCTCTCAATTGGCACGCCGTGCGACCCGCCGACATCTGCCGTTGTTGCGGCGTTGTCATCGTCGAACAGCGAACGTGGATATCCGCCAAGCATCGGGTCAGAGCCGCTTCGTGCTGCCGCACGGGAGTGGATGCGTCGCCGTTTTGCCATCGATGTTCCGCTCGGGCAGATTGCCGCGTGCGTCGGATCAAAAGAGTTCGTTGCCACCACGCCGCAGTACATGAAGCTGCG
>JBMTYA010000236.1:0-2189 GCA_049454015.1 Ilumatobacteraceae bacterium
CCAACTACGGAATGCGGACGAGCTGACCGGTCTGTATCGATGTGCCGTTCAGGCGAACGAGTTCGTCGACCACTTCGGTGATCGGGGCATTCGGCGCGATGCGCTCGCCGATTGACCAGAGGGTGTCGCCGGACTGAGCAACGACGTACCTCGGGGCGACCGAACGGCCGCTGGTGCCGTCGGCTGCGGCACTCGAACCGAACAGCGAAAAGACGCTGAAGGTGGCAGCCGCCGCGAAGGTTGCAACGAGCACCATGAGACCGAATCGGCGGCGGCGGTACACACGCTTGATTTCACGAGTGCGCGCGGCGTCGCGCAGAGCCTGACGACGGGTCGCACTGTTGGCAGTGCGGGTGCCGCGGCTGGTGGGACGTGTGGCTGCCGGGCGAACAGATGTCGGCCGGAGTTGTCCATTGAGGATGATGGTGGCCATTGGGGGGTCCTTTCGTTATGGGGCGAACAGGTGTTCTCCCCTCGGCATCCACCATAGCGAACGGGTGTTCGTAGAACAACCCCCTCGCCAACCCAAGCCCAGCAAGGGTTTGCGGGGAATTCAGGAAAATCCCGAACATGTGTTTGACCTTGGGGGCGAACAGGCGTACGCTCAACCCATGACCAAAGACAACACCAACCCCATTGCTCGTCTCGGGGAAAGTCAGCGCAAGATTCTCGTCTACATCGAAAAGTGCATGCGCGAGCGCGGATATCCGCCGTCGGTCCGCGAGATCGGCGAAGCGGTCGGTCTTTCGTCGTCGGCCACGGTGCACAATCACCTCGCCACCCTGCAAGAACTCGGTTATCTGCGTCGCGACCCCACCAAACCGCGCGCTATCGAAGTGCGTTACGACGCGGCGTCGGGCGTGACGATGGAACGTCGCCCGGCTAAGTACATCCCGCTCGTCGGCGAGGTTGCCGCGGGTGTCAACGTGCTGGCACAAGAGAACGTTGAAGACCTCGTACCGCTGCCGATGGACTTCACCGGCGACGGCGAACTCTTCATGCTCAAGGTGCGCGGCGACTCAATGATTGAAGCCGGCATTCTCGATGGCGACTTTGTGGTCTGCCGCCAGCAGAACGTGGCCCGCAACGGCGACGTCGTGGTGGCCGGCATTCCGGGCGACGAGGCGACGGTGAAGACCTTCAAGCGCGACGGCGACAAGATCGTGCTGGTGCCGTCCAACCCGAAGATGAAGCCGATGCGCTTCGACTCTTCCGAAGTCAGCATCTTCGGCAAAGTGGTGACAGTTCTGCGAAGGCTGTAAGCCGAAGCAGAACCAACGACACAGCTGCGAAGGCTGTAAGCCGAAGCAGAACCAACGACACAGCTGCGCAGGCTGTAAGCCGAAGCAGTTAGGCGCCGAGACGACGCGCCAACATCTCGATTTTCTCGTCAGGCTGCACCACCGCAACGCGCACGTTGTTGGCGCCACCCGCACCGTAGAAATCTCCGGGGCTCACAAGCGCTCCCCCATCGCGCGCAAGACGCTCGGCAAACGCCCAGCCGTCGCGCGCATCGAACCACAGATAGAAGCCTCCTTGTGGTTGCGGCACATCAATACCCGACCATTTCGACAACACCCGAGCGGTGCGTTCGAGCCGTCGCGCATACACCTCGCGTTGTGCCGCGACGTGCGCATCATCGTTGAGTGCAACCACGCCAGCCGCTTGGGCGGGACCAGGCACCATCATGCCCACGTGCTTGCGAACCTCTTTCAGATAATTGACGATGTCTTTGTCGCCTGCATAGAACGCAACACGCACGCCCGCCAGGTTCGAGCGCTTCGAGAGTGAATGCAGCGCTACGACACCGTCGAGGCCGTGCTGCAAGATGCTCTCGCCGGGCTTGGTCCACGTGAACTCCACGTAGCACTCGTCACTGAAGACAGTCACGCCGTTTGCACGCCCCCACGCAGCCGCGGCTGCGAGGTCATCGAGCGCGCCAGTGGGGTTGCTCGGTGAGTTGACCCACAGCATGAGGGCATCGTGCACATCCGCCGGAGCAATCGCTGCGAGGTTAAGGCCGCCGCGCACATTCATCGGCACCGCGACTGGCCGGCATCCAGCCAGAATCGCTCCCATTTCATAGGTCGGGTACGACACTGCGGGATACAACACCACGTTGCGGTCGGGTCGGCGCAGCTTCATGTACTGCGGCGTGGTGGCAACGAACTCTTTTGATCCGACGCACG
>JBMTYA010000237.1:0-2184 GCA_049454015.1 Ilumatobacteraceae bacterium
ACTGCCGCAAAACGCAAGATCTCACGCAAGACGGGCATCCCGCTCACGCGCCAGGGTCGTCGCGCCAAACTCGGCAAGTGGATGGGGATGCGCTGACGCCTCGGCGACGTCGCGCAACGCAGCAATGAAGTTCGCCCTCGCTCCGAAAGCAAACAACAAAGACTCCATCATCGGCGCCGTGGGTGCCGCGCTCGGAATGGCCATCACGTGGTTGCTCTGCGACTGGTTGCTCGACTCGACCGCACCGATCCTTGTGATGTCGATGGGTGCGAGTGCGGTCTTGATGTTCGCCACACCGATGAGCCCGCTGGCGCAACCGGTGCCAGTGATTCTCGCTCACGCATTTGGTGCGTTCATCGGGGTGGTTGCCGCGCAGAACATCGACAACACAGCGCTCGCCGTAGGTGTCGCAGTCGGCGTCACGGCCGGCGTGATCATTCAATTCGGCATCACGCACCCGCCGAGCGGCGGCACTGCGCTGAGCGCAGTCGTTGGTGGTCAGGCGATCACTGATCTCGGGTACGAGTTCATCTGGCGACCGGTGCTGCTCAATGCCGTCGTGCTGGTGGGGCTCGCGGTCATTGTGAACGCGCCGTTTGCCTGGCGTCGTTACCCGACGCGGCAGTAGTAATCGACGTCGTGAACTGCCCTGAAGAGAACCTCGCGTGAGTCGCGTTGCCATCGTCACAGGCTGCGGTTCGCCGACGGGTATCGGTTTTGCGACTGCACACAGGCTCGTTGCGCGCGGGCTCGACGTGGTGGTCACGAGCACGTCGGACCGAATCCATGATCGAGTCAGTGAACTGTCGGCTCAGGGCTCCGCTAGCCGCGTGCACGGCGTGGTGGCTGACCTCACCGACGAGTCTGCGGCAAAGACAGTCGTCGACACCGCAGTGCAGCAGTTCGGCGGTCTTGACGTGCTGGTGAACAATGCCGGCATGGTCACCGTGGGGGAGCAGCTCTACAACGCGCCGCTTGCCTCGACATCGCTCGACGACTGGAACCGCTCACTCGCGCGCAACCTCACGACATGTTTCATCATGACCAAGATGGCGCTCGGTGTACTGCGCGAAGACGGTCGCATCGTCAACGTCGCGAGCACCACCGGTGCGCTGCAGGCAGGTGTCGGCGACGTCGGTTACAACGCCTCAAAAGCAGGGATGATTGGTCTCACCCGAGCGGTCGCGCTCGAGGCTTCGCCGCGGCGAATTCTCGTGAATGCCGTTGCCCCGGGTTGGATCGCGACCGGTTCGCAGACGCCAGCCGAGGCCCGTGCTGGTGCGGCCTCACCACTCGGCAGGTCTGGTACGCCTGATGAGGTGGCAGCGGTTATTGAGTTTCTCTGTAGCCCCGATGCGTCGTACATGACGGGCCAGATGTTTGTGGTTGACGGTGGCGATGCGCTGCCGGAAGACCGCACGTGGACCCCGGGCGCCTGACGGCGTTACATTCGCACGCGGTGAGCCGCGCCGACGCTGTGTTGTCGCTACATCCGCACGCGGCGCAAGAACTGACGGGTGCGCTCGTCGCGCGGGGCGCCGAACAACTCTGAGGCGGCGCCAACTTCGGCAATCGTGCCGCTGTGCAAGAAGCACACGCGATCGGAGATTTCGCGGGCGAACGCCATCTCATGCGTGGCGATCAACATGGTGATGCCGCTGCCTTTCAGTTCGCGAACCACGTCGAGCACTTCGCCCACCAGTTCAGGGTCGAGTGCGGAGGTGATCTCGTCGAGCAACAACACTTCGGGTTTCATGGCCAGCGCGCGAATGATTGCAACACGCTGCTGCTGACCCCCCGACAGCTGATCGGGGTAAACGTCGGCTTTCTCAGAAAGTCCGAATCGGCGAAGCAGTTCCGAAGCACGGTCGCGAGCCGCATCCGTGGTGTGCCCGAGCACTTCGGTGAGCGCGAGGGTGATATTGCGCGCCACCGACATGTGTGGAAACAAGTTGAAACTTTGAAACACGATACCGACGCGACGACGAACCGGGTTGGGGTCGCGGCCGACAGCTGAGATTTCGTCACCGTCGAGCAGCACGGCACCGTCGTCAATTTGTTCGAGCAAGTTGATGCAGCGCAGCACCGTGGTTTTTCCGCTGCCGCTCGCGCCGATTAGGGAGACAACCTCGCCGGCCGACACGTCGAGCGAGAAGTCGCGCAAGACGACGTTGTCACCGAAAG
>JBMTYA010000238.1:0-2172 GCA_049454015.1 Ilumatobacteraceae bacterium
AACATGCGCACTACAAGTGCGCTGGCTGCGGGTGGCGCGACAGCTGCTGCGACTAAGCGAGCAGGTCGCCGTACATCGACAACATCGATGCAGGTCCTCCCACCAAGAAGGTGGTGACTGCAGTTTCCTTCCACTTCGGCAGCTCACCTTTGATTTTGTCGAGCGGGCCGACGAGTGCGACATCTTCGACCATCTCAAGCGGAATCAATGCGGCCGCCTCTTTTTTCTTGCCCTGCAAGTAGAGCTCTTGCACCTGGTTGGCGATGTGCTCCCAACCCATACGCGCGAACACCTCAAAGTGAAAGTTCGCTCCCTTTGCACCCATGCCGCCCGCGTAGAGCGCGACGAACGGGCGAATGAAGTCGGCACACTTGTCTGCATCGTCCCCGGGTACGACGAACAGCGACGACACCACTTCAAATCGATCACGCTTCGATGCGTCGCCTGACTTTGCAAAGCCTTCGTCGAGGCAACGGCGGTAATGCGCGTCGTCTTTCGGCGAATAGAACAGTGGCAGCCATCCGTCGCAGATCTCGGCAGCAAGTGCGACGTTCTTCGGGCCCTCTGCCGCCAAGTAAATGGGGATCTCCTTGCGAAACGGGTGAATCGTGCTCTTCAGCGCCTTGCCCAACCCGAGACCACCCTCGCGCAGTGGCAAGTCGTAGAACTCGCCGTGAAAATCGACAGGCTCTTCTCGACGCACGATGCGACGAACGATGTCGACGTATTCACGTGTGCGGGCGAGGGGCTTGGGGTACGGCTGGCCGTACCAACCTTCGACCACCTGCGGGCCCGATGCACCGAGCCCGAGAATCATGCGGCCTTCGCTCAAGTGGTCAAGCGTCATCGCTGACATTGCGGTCGCAGCGGGGGTGCGCGCGCTCATCTGCACGATGCCGGTGCCGAGTTTGATCTGCTTGGTCTGCGCACCCCACCACGCGAGCGGTGTGAGCGCATCGCTGCCGTAGGCCTCGGCAGTCCACAACGAATGGAAGCCGAGCTTGTCGGCTTCTTTCACTGCTTCGACAACTCCGGCCGGCGGACCCGAGCCCCAGTATCCGGTGTTGTATCCGAGTTTTTTCGTGTGCGCAGCCATGCCGCGACCCTACTCGCCGAAGGATATTCGGCAGTCAGTCGGAACGCCGCTACTGAATCATCAGGCTGGCGCGAAACTCGGCGTCGGCCACCATTGCTTTGATCTCTGGCGACGGTTCGCTCAGGCGTTCGAGCAACACCGAATGAATCTCACCGGTGAATCGATACACGTGCGGATAGTTGCCGACCACAGCACCAGAGTCGAGACCCACATCGAAGGTTTCACCGCTCATCGAAAACACGACCGGCACCGTGTGCGCAAGACGCACCGCTGCAACTGCTGAGTCGTCGACCGACACCACAGCATCGCCGCCGGCGCCAAAGCCACCGTCGTACACGAAGTCGACGGCGATGCGATGGCGGCCAGGCGTGAGCGGCTTCTTTGCCGTTGCCACGTAGTGCTCGTGGCCGACCCAGTTGTAGTGATACACGGGTCGCGTTTCGTCATCGAGATAGAGGCTCCAACCCGCCATGTTGCCGCCCTGGCAGGCGATTACACCGTGCGTGCCTTTGTTGACGGTCACGTCGGCGATAATGCTGAACGAACAGTTCTTCAGGTTCACTACGTTGCGCTCGGGCATGCGCCAGTTGACGGTGGTGTACGTCATCGACGTGATGTCGCCGAGAGCGTCGCCGACTGCAAACATCGGGCCGAACGTCTGCGCCGGCTCTTTCAGCGGATACACATTGTTGCGAATTGCCTCCGCATCGAATAGCGCTTTCAGCTGCTCGAGGCGGTCGGGATGTTTGGCTGCGAGATCAATTCCCTGTGAGAAGTCGTTACGAATGTCGTACAGTTCCCACTTTTCTTGCGGGCCATCGAACGGCACCGAACCGAAACGATTCCACGGCATGCGACCGTGGAAGCACGATGCGATCCATCCATCGTGGTAGATCGCACGGTTGCCGAACATCTCGAAATACTGCGTGTGATGCGTCTCGGGTGCGTTCGCGTCGGCGAACGACGGCATCATCGACACGCCGTGCAGCGGCATCTGCTCGATGCCATTCACTCTGCGGGGCGCCTCGATGCCGGCCGCCTCAAGAATCGTGGGGTAGAGATCGACCACGTGGTGG
>JBMTYA010000239.1:0-2170 GCA_049454015.1 Ilumatobacteraceae bacterium
GTCGTACGGCTCGGGTTACGGCGGCAATGCGCTCTTGGGCAAGAAGTGCTTCGCCTTGCGCATCGCTTCGGTGATGGCGCGCGACGACGGCTGGCTCGCTGAGCACATGTTGATCATGAAGCTGACCAGCCCGGCTGGCGAAGTGAAGTACATCGCCGGTGCTTTCCCTTCGGCGTGCGGCAAGACCAACTTGGCGATGCTCGTGCCGACCGTCAAAGGCTGGAAGGTCGAGACCATCGGTGACGACATCTGCTGGATGAAGTTCGGCGACGACGGGCGTCTCTATGCGATTAACCCGGAGGCCGGCTTCTTTGGTGTCGCGCCCAACACCGGCTGGAAGACGAATCCGAATGCGATGGCCACCCTGCACGCCAACTGCCTCTTCACCAACACGGCCGTCACTGCAGAAGGTGACGTCTGGTGGGAAGGCATGACCGACGAACCACCTGCTCGTGCAACCGACTGGAAGAACAACGCTTGGACCCCCGAAAGCAGCACGCCCGCAGCGCACCCGAACGCACGATTCACTGCTCCCGCTTCGCAGTGCCCCGCGATCGCCCCTGAGTGGCAAGACCCGAAGGGTGTGCCCATCTCCGCGATTCTCTTCGGTGGTCGACGACGCACCACCGTGCCACTCGTGACCGAGTCGTTCGACTGGAACCACGGCGTGTTCCTCGGCTCAATCATGGCGAGCGAGACCACGGCAGCTGCAGGCGGCGCGGTTGGCAAACTTCGCTTCGACCCAATGGCGATGTTGCCGTTCTGTGGCTACAACATGGGCGATTACTTTGCGCACTGGTTGCGCATCGGGAAGAAGTCAGATGCGAGCAAGTTGCCGAAGATCTTTTTCGTCAACTGGTTCCGTCGCAGCGAAGACGGGAAGTTCTTGTGGCCTGGTTTCGGTGAGAACTCACGCGTCTTGAAGTGGGTGTTTGAGCGCGTCGACGGCAAGGCCGAGGCCAAGCGCACCCCAATTGGTTTGTTGCCACCGACCAGCGCCATCGACACCACTTCACTCGACGTACCCTCGAGTGACCTCGAGGAGATTCTCTCTGTCGATGTTGCAGGGTGGAGCGATGCCATTTCGCAGATCAAAGAGCACTACGCGTCGTTTGACGGGCACGTACCAGCAGAGCTGCACACCGCGCTCGCGACGCTCGAGCGCGAACTCGTCGCATAGTTCGCGCTAGCCGCCTAGCGCTGGCATGACACCCGCGCAGCGTAAGTTGGCGCCAATTCAGCCTTGGCCGACGAGCATCGCCCTGATGCCGAGCCCCATGATGAAGAGGCCACCGAAGCCGTACAACAAGTACACCTTCGACTTCAGCTGTGCGCGATACGAATAAATGATCGCGATGGCAATGATGCCGACGAAGCCATAGAACGCGTGGAACTGCGGGAACATCTGGTTCTCGACGTTCACCATCGCAACACCGAGCGCCACCTGCACAAACATGGTGAGCTGCGCGAGCGTGGTGAACCACCACATCGCACGCATACGCAGCGACGGCACTTTGTGCGCACCAAGCGCCCACAGCCCGGCCAGCGCGTTGCCGATGATGACAACCCAGGCAAAACCGTTGTGGAGTTCGGTGAGCGTGGAGGCCAGTACCGGTGACATCACCTGACGAATCTACCGAATGAGCGTGTTTGCTTCGGCTCCGCCTTCGACGAGCGACAACACGCCGTCGTGTGAAACGTCAATCACTGTGACTGAAGCGTTGTCGACGCTGCGAATCACGAGGCGATCGTCATTGGTGGCCTCACCAATCAATGCGTTGATTGCGACGAAGTGTGAGAACGCGACGGTGTCCCTGCGCAATGCCGAGGCCCATTGAACGAGCGCGTCGCGAAAATCGCGATACGCAGCACCGTCACGGGCGACGAGCTCTGACCACGTGCTTTGCATTGCCCGCCGCAACCACGTGACGCGGTCGCCCATCTCCACGCCTTCTGGCGACGGAATCTCCGCGATGCGCGGCTCCACCCGCGCCACCTGACCTGTCGACGACTCGAACGCCTCGGCAGTTTGTCTGCACCGCAACAAGGGGCTCGTCACGAGGTCGACGTCAGCAAAGCTCCACTTTGCATCCTGCAATCTCATGACGAGCTTGGCTGCTGTTGCCGACGCCTGCTCGCGACCGAGGTCATCAAGCGGTGGGTCCATCGC
>JBMTYA010000240.1:0-2154 GCA_049454015.1 Ilumatobacteraceae bacterium
GAGGCGTCAATTGCCTCGCTACGTAACACACTGCTGCACGACGCCTAGTCGCGCCAATCAGCGCTGTCAAGCCGCTCACCCACTTTCGCTGCCTGGGATGCATGGCAGTATCTGAGAGGTGTCAGAACCGATGCGCCGAGACATTCAGGAGCTACGGGGCGTCGCAATCTTGCTCGTGGTGCTTTACCACGCTGGTGCAATCCTGCCCTCAGGCTTCATTGGTGTTGATGTCTTCTTCGTCATTTCTGGATTTGTTATTGCCGGCTCTGTGAGACGGTCGATGCGAGCAGATGACTTTTCTCTTTCATCTTTCATTGGTAAGCGAGTTCGACGAATTCTTCCAGCACTTTCCGTGATGCTGACGATAGTTGTACTCGCGTCTTCTTGGTTTTCCTCGGTTGCTTCTCGCGTTCAGACTGTTCGAACTGGTCTCTTTGCGAGTCTGGGCGGAGCCAATTTGTTCTTGTATCGATTCAGGCCTGACGGGTACTTCGAAGTTAGCGAAAAGACGAACGCACTCTTGCACACATGGTCACTGTCTCTCGAAGAGCAGTTTTATCTCGCCTTCGCCATTGCGATAGCCGTTGCTTTTCGGATTTTCAATGGAAGAGTTTCGCAGTCTTCTGCTGTAAGAGCGATAGCACTCGTTGGTTTTGTGTCGTTCGTACTTTGCGTTGTAGTCGCTCACTTCACGATTTCTCTGTCTTCTTCCATCCTGCGTTTACTCCTTGCAGCCGACGAACTTGATTCGACATTTGCCTTCTACCTTCCACTCACGCGCGCGTGGGAGTTTCTTGCGGGTGTGTCACTCTGTTGGTTAAATATCCGAGTAGAGCCAAGACTTCTTCTCATTCTTCGAGCGAGCGGTGTCTTGCTGTTGTTGGCTAGTTCAACGATTGTTCCAGTTGACCACTTTCCGGGTTTGTTCACACTCATGCCTGTAATGGCAGCAATGCTGCTACTCATCAATTCCAGTGAGTCATCAGCGTTGATGTCGGGAAGGCTTGGAATCGTCTTCCGATGGTTGGGCGATCGCAGCTATAGCTGGTACTTATGGCACTGGCCGATCATCCAGTTCGTTTACCCATTCAGTTCGAGTCGGTGGGCTCAACTCACCGCAGCATTGGCCAGTTTGCTTCCGGCACATCTTTCGTTTGCGTATGTTGAGCAGCGGTTTCGAAACAGAGCCATTTGGCGCAGTTCGAGACGCACTCGTGTTCTCGGAGTCGTGTCGATCCTGATCCCAATAGCCGCTCTTTCAGCGACAAGGGATTTTGAGCCAAGTTTGAGCTTTCACCTTGATGCCGAGATGGGCTGTGAATACGGAGAGTTGTCTCGATTGCAAGAAAATGGTCCGTGCACGCTCACCTTTGATGGCGCACAATCAACTGCAATCCTGCTCGGTGATTCCCACGCGGGACATCTCAGTGAAGCCTTCGTGGGTGCCAGCAAAGAACTCGGCATGAATGCGATTCTCGCCGTGCGTGGCAATAGCCCTTTCGTGTATCCGGGGGGTGTACGTGAAGTCGCTAATCCCAGTCAGACTCAGTTGCTTGTCGACTTGGCTATCACCCGCAAGGTTTCCGTCGCAGTGATAGCCCAATCCGCCTATGCAAACAACTTCGCTCCCGGTGTGGATTGGGAGAGCGCATTTCGCCCGGTCCTTGAAGACCTTACCGCTGCGGGGGTTCGAGTCGTCGTGGTTGCCCAGAGCGTATTAATGGATGCTGATCCGCGAATGTGTTCGCCGATTCAGATCAGCCTTTCTCGGTGTGATCAACTCGTTTCTCGAGATACCAACGAACTGTTTGCGGCACGCAAACGGCTCTCAAGTGAAAAGCGACTGGTGTCAGATTTTCAGGGTGTTGCATTATTTGATAGTGCGCAAATATTGTGTCCAGACACACGCTGCTCGAATCGCCGTCAGAACGAGTGGTGGTGGCGCGATGGAGGTCACATCTCAATTCCGGCTAGTCGGGCATTGACCGGAGACCTGAGTGCAGTGATTCGCAGTCTCATTGCGCAAGCGTGAGCTGTAGCGCACGGATGTGACGTGCTGCTCATTGCTGCACGACGCCTCGTAACGCCGCTCAGCGCTCTCGCGCCGCTCAGCCCTCGGTGATCTTCACCGTCTTGAGCACGATCTCACCAGCT
>JBMTYA010000241.1:0-2124 GCA_049454015.1 Ilumatobacteraceae bacterium
AAGATTCCACGATGACGGCTGAGCGCCGGGGCCGAGCGGCATTTGCTGCTGTTCACCCTTCACTGGCTTGCTCGTTGACGGCTTGACGCTCGGCTCTGGCTTGGGCTTCACCACTCGCAGGCGAGGCTTGCGTGGTTTGCGCTCGGGCTCGTCGCTGCCGGTGTCGCCGTCGGCTTCGGCGTCGACGAAGTCACCGTCGTGCGTGTGATCGTAGATGTCACCGCGCGATGCGGCTTCTTCATGCTCGCGGCGGGCTGCTTCGAGATCGTCGACTCCGGCGACGACACTCCCCTCATTCTCCACGTCGAACGGTGCGTCGCCGCCGTCGCGATAGCGACGGGCAGCGTCATCCAACTTCTGGAACGTCGCGATAATCGAACGCCAAAGATCGGGCAGCGACTTGGCTGACGCGAGCATCAAACCGAGCACGATGGTCGGCGCCAAGATCACCACTGCGCCCACGGGCGAGAGCGATGACTCGAGCGGCTCGCCCACCAACCAGCCGAGCCATCCGCCGGCACCTTCGAGAGCGCCGAGCGACACGGTGAGTTCATTGGCCGCAAGAAACACGTGCATCACACCGAGCAGGGCGACCGACACGACCAGCCACCCGAAGGTCAGGCGCACCCGGTGCTCGATGCTCACCCGCTTGAGCAGGGCGATACCCAGACCGAGGCAGACAACAGGTAATACGTATCGCCCGAGGCCGACCGTCCAACGCAGCGAGGTGTCGAGGCCGCGGCCGACGGGCCCAACCACGCTCACATAGACCGATAGCGACAACAGCACTCCGAGCACCACGAAGAACATGCCCATCAGCTCGCCTGCCCGCTCGGCAAGCATCGGTCGCAAGACGGGGTCGCCCTGCACCACGCGGAACTTGGTCGAGGGGTCTACCTCGTCATGGCTGCGAGTGTGCTGGCCCGAGGCGTCGTCACGCATGGTGCGGCCGCGCTGCGAACCAGTCTGCGGGCGCCCGCCAGCAGAGCGTTTCGTGGCTTTCCGGGCACTTGATGGCACGGATACAAGGTACTTATCGGGTGCGTGATGTTGGTGGACGGCATTGCGAGCTAGCCGCGGGCGGTGGCGAGGTTCTTCATCACTTGTGCAGCACGCTCAGCCAAACCCGCAGGTGGCGGACCCATCGGCAGGCGGGCATCGCCCACCTCGAGACCGAGATGGTTCATCATCGCCTTCGTCGGCAGTGGGTTCGGGTTGTCGTCACCAGTCTCGAACGCAAAACTCTCGACGAGTCGCGCATTCACCGCGCGTGCACCTGCGGTGTCGCCTGCGTTCCACTTTTTGAACATCTCTTGGTGGTCGACACCGCTCCAGTGCGTAGCCACACCTATCACCGCAGTGCAACCCACTGCCATGAGCGGCAACGTAAGGCCGTCGTCGCCCGAGATCAATTCAAACGACTTCGGCACCATAGTCATCAAACGCGCACTCTCGGCCGGGTTTCCGGCAGCGTCCTTCACGCCAACCACATTCTTCACGTCATTCGCAAGTTTCGCCAGCGTTGCCGTGTTGATCTTGCGGCCGGTTCGAACAGGAATGTCATAAATCACCACGGGCAAGTTGGTCGCCGCACACACCGCGCGCATGTGCGCATCGATGCCCGCCTGCGACGGTCGGTTGTAATACGGCGTCACAGCGAGAATGCCCGCCACACCCAACTTTGTTGCTTCCTTGGTGAGGTGAATCGAGTGTGCGGTGTCGTTGGTGCCCGTGCCGGCAATCACTGGAATCGTCACGGCCTCAACGACTGCTTTAAAGAGCGAGAGTCGTTCGTTGTCAGTAAGCACCGGAGCTTCGCCAGTGGTGCCGGCAATGACGAGACCGTCGTTTCCGTTGTTCTGTAGCCAGCGCGCGAGGCGCTTGGCACCATCCAAGTTGAGCGAGCCGTCTTTGTGGAACGGCGTCACCATCGCGGTGACGACTTGTCCGAAGCGCGGCATACGCGAAGGTTAGTTGGTGCGACGGCGGGGCTTACCGCCGGGCGACACGAGCAACCGGCTCAGTGAGCCGGTGTCGCGACCTCTTTGCCGAGTTCGAACTGGAGGTATTCCTCGCCGGTGTTCTCCATGTCTTCGAACTGGATGACGCCCATCTCCTCGAAGC
>JBMTYA010000242.1:0-2114 GCA_049454015.1 Ilumatobacteraceae bacterium
CCGCAAACTCGTGATGCAGATCGGCATGGCGCTCTTCGGCATTTTCTCGGCGTGGGCGGCATTCACCGACACCACCGAGCAACTCATCATCGGTCGTGGATTGATGGGTGTCGGCGCAGCACTCGTCTTCCCGAGCACATTGGCGATTCTCATCGACGTGTTTCGCCACCCCGTTGAACGCGCAAAAGCCATCGGCGTGTGGTCGGCGGTGTCAGGCGCAGCCGTGGCATTCGGCCCGGTCACCGGGGGTCTCTTGCTCGAACACTTCTGGTGGGGCTCGGTATTCCTCATCAACATTCCAATCGTCACCATCGCATTGCTTTTGCAGTGGGTGTTCATTCCCGAGTCGAAGGACCCCAACGCCGTTCGACTCGACATCCCGGGCTTCCTCCTCTCCATCGCGTTCGTCTCGCTGCTCGTGTACACGATCATTGAAGGTCCGCACCGTGGCTGGACGAGCACCGAGTCAATTGCCGGGTTCATCGGTACTGCACTGTTGGTTGCCGCGTTCATTTTGAGAGAACGAAACACCGAGCACCCCTTGCTCGATGTAGGCGTGTTTCGTGACATGCGGGTAACGGCAGCAACGTCGGCGATCGCGATCGCATTCTTTTCGTTGTTCGGGTTCACCTTCCTCGTCACGCAGTACTTCCAGTTCGTGCGCGGCTACGACCCGCTCGAGTCGGGACTGCGCACGTTGCCATTCGCGGTCGGCGCCGGCATCACTGCGCCGATTGCCGCCCGACTTTCGTTACGCTACGGACCCAAACGAATCGTGCCGATTGGTCTGTTGTTCATGGGCATTGCGCAGATCTGGGCCGGCACGTTCAAGATCGACTCGCTGTACTTCGGGCCGGTCGTTGCAAGCATGGTGTTGATGGCCTGCGGGCTTTCGCTCGTTACCAGTCCGGCGTCGGAGTCGGTGATGGGATCCCTCCCGCGCGATATGGCGGGTGTCGGATCGGCAATCAACGACACCAGTCGCGAAGTGGGTGGAACGCTTGGTGTTGCCATCATCGGCAGCATCTTTGCCACCACCTACGGCCCCAAGATCGTCGACCTGCTCTCCCCCTTCTCGCTGCCCGAAGCAGCGGTGTCGGCGGCCGAAGAGTCCGTTGGTGCTGCGTTTGCAGTGTCTGAGCAGGTCGGCGACCCAACGGTGTCGAGTGCGATTCGTGAGGCTGCCGGTCTTTCGTTCCTCGACGGCTTCCAAGTTGCTTGTACCACGGTGGGCATCGTGGCGATTCTTGGATCGCTACTCGCACTGCGGTTCCTGCCAGCACGCGTAGCTCAAGGCATCAGCACGGAGTCGCCGGCATGACTCACCGTGTGGTGCTCGGCGGAGGTACGTTTGCCCGAGCAATCGTCGCCGCGCGAGCAGTCACCGAAAATGTGCCCCATCTTCGATGAAGTAGCCTCGTTTCGTGCACCCGTCGCCGTCATTCAAAATGACCAATGACGATGCGATCGCCTTCGCGGTGACGTCTGGCGTTGGTCACTTGACCACCGTGGTCGACTCCCGCTTGGAGAGTGTGGTCGTACCATTCATCGTCGAGTCGAACAACGGAAACTCCACGATTCTCGGACATGTCGCAGTCGGAAATCGCCAGCGAGCCAGCATCGACATGCAGTCGGATGCCCTTCTCATCGTTCACGGCCCCGTCGGATACGTATCGCCGAGCCTCTACCCCACCAAAACCGAAACGGGGAAGGTGGTTCCCACGCTCAATTATGTGTCTGTGCAGATTCGTGGCGTGCTGCGACCCATCGTTGAACCTGACGAGTTCAGGTCGCTGCTGGCTCGTCTGACGAGCCGGTTCGAGAGCGCCTACGGCTCGAGCTGGACCATCGACGATGCGCCTGACAACTTCATTCGTACACAGATGAGAGCCATCGTGGGGTTCGCCCTCTGCGTGACCGACGTTCAGGGCGTAAGTAAGGCGAGCCAGAACCGTGTCGATGCCGACCAGACTGCTGTACGCGAATCATTCAGCGTCGGTAATGAGGAACAGCGGGTAATTGCACACCGCATGATGTGAGTAGCGGGCTTGTCAGGCGCTGGCGGGGCTCGTGCGCATAGCGCCGATCAGAGCGACGTCCTTGATGTCGGAATT
>JBMTYA010000243.1:0-2040 GCA_049454015.1 Ilumatobacteraceae bacterium
TGCCGACGTTGTCGACCCAGGCGAATTTGCCGCCAAGCAGTGAATCATCGTCTGGAAAGCGACGCGAAAACGCGTAGCCGACGATCTTGTCGTCGGGCCCCACCGCGAAGAACGACAAGTCGAGCCGCGACCCGATGCCAGTGGTATGCGACTTCCACCAATCCGGCGTCATCGAAACCGAACCCCAGTGGTCGAGAAACGCCAGGTTCTTCACCTCGAGCGCCTCGTCATTCCTCGAGACGTCCCACGGCACGACGCGTACACCTTCGATCGGCAGCGGCTTCGGCACGTCGACGAGGCTTCGGCGAAGGTCAGCGAAGTACCGAGCGGGCCGTAGACCTGCACGTTCAAAGAGCCGCATCGCAGTGGAGTTTGTCTGCCATGCCTCGGCGCGGACAAACTTCGGCACCGGGCTGCTCGAGGCTCTCAGCAGGCGCTCGGCCACGACCAAGCCTTCGCCGAACAGCCGACGACCGATACCGCGACCGCGAAAACCGGGGCTGACAGCGCCAAAGACGTAACTGACTTCGTGACGTGTCTCTGACGGCACATGCACCACGTACGCCACCCCGACGAGGCTCTCGCCGTGCCATGCGCCGAACGTGTGCGCAGACAGGTCGATCCCGAACGATGCGAACTCTTCGCGGAACTCGGCACCCGATTGCGCGACCGGATGCCCTTCTGCAGCGGATGCTTCGTTCAACAATTCGGCGAGAGCGTCGTAGTCGGCGTCGCTTAACGGTCGAAAGCTGATTGTCATTGCTGGGGCGTCAGGCGGCGATGGTGACGACGATCTTCCCGACGTTGGCGTTGGCTTCCATGTGCCGGTGTGCTTCGACGATCTGATTAAGCGTGAAACGCTTGTCGATGATCGGCTTCAGCACTCCAGCGTCAAAGTCGGGCAAGAGCGCCTCGGCAAACGCCTGCGAAACGGCAATCTTTTCTTCTTTCGGGCGCGGGCGCAACACCGTGCCGATGATTGAGGCGCGCTTGCCCATGAGCGAAGCGACATTGAAATCTTTCGACGGGCCGGCCATCGTGCCCACCTGGATGATGCGACCCTTCAAAGCGAGGCACGCCACGTTGCGCACGGTGTAGTCGCCACCAATCACGTCGAGCACGACATCGACGCCTTTGCCTTGGGTGTAATCGGCGACCTCTTTGGCGAAGTCTTGCGACTGATAGTCGATTATCAGATTGGCGCCGAGGTCGCGGCAGGCCTGCATTTTGTCGACGCCGCCACGCGCGCCAGAACACGTCACGATGATGCGTGCGCCCATCGCCCGACAAATTTGGATTGCAGCCGTGCCCACGCCTGAGGCACCGGCATGCACGAGCGCCGTGCCGCCGGGTTTGAGCCCGCCCTGCAAGACGAGCGCATCCCACGCGGTGATGAACACCTCTGGGATGGCCGCCGCATCAACGAGCGACATGCCGCGCGGTGTGCGCATGGCTTGCGCTGCGGGAATGGTGATGTATTCGGCATACGTGCCACCGGAGACGATGCCCATCACGTGGTCGCCAGGTTTGAAGCGCGCGGCGCGAGGTGCCGCGGACGTGGCTGGTACGGGCGCAACGGACGCCGGCGCAGCAACTACTTCGCCGGCGAACTCCATGCCGGGGATGTCGTACGCACCCGGAAACGGATTCGGATACAACCCGCGGCGCTGCAACAAGTCGGCGCGATTCAGCGCGGTGGCGTGCACGCGCACGAGCAGGTCGTCTGCGGCCAGCACAGGCACCGGCACGTCGGTGACGCGCAGCACCTCGGGCTCACCAAACTCGGTGAGCACGACGGCGCGCATCAGCCCTTCGCCATCTTCTCCTGCAGGCGACGATCGATTGAAGTAAGGAACTCTTCGGTCGTCTGCCACGGCTGATTGTCGGAGATGAGCGCCGCCAAGTCTTTGGTCATGTCACCGGCTTCCACCGTCTCGATGCACACCTGCTCCAACTTGTTGGCGAAGTCGGTGACTGCCGGCGTACCGTCGAGTTTGCCGCGGTGTGCGAGGCCGCGAGTCCACGCGAAGATCGACGCGA